>JAILZY010000002.1 GCA_023512255.1 bacterium
ATTCCAGGCTACTGCCCAGTTAGTTAAAGAAGGTTTTAATCACATAACGGAAGATGAGATACCCCTGGTCATCGAAGTGAAAGATCTGGCCTTCCTGCGTGAGCTGGTGGTTAACGTGGCCGAGGAAGTGATGAGGGAAAACGGTGTGAAGTTCCACTACACCGTTGGTACCATGATTGAGGTGCCGCGGGCGGCCCTGCTGGCCGACGAGGTTGCGACAGAGGCCGAATTCTTCTCCTTCGGCACCAACGACCTTACCCAAACCACCCTGGGCTTTTCCAGGGACGACGCCGAGGGCAAGTTTATGCACGCCTACATTGAGAAGAAGATCCTGGCCGACAACCCCTTCGTGGTCCTGGATCGCAAGGGCGTGGGCAAGCTGATGAGGATGGCCGTGGAATTGGGCCGCAAGACCAACCCGGACCTGCTTATCGGCATCTGCGGGGAGCACGGCGGGGAGCCCAGTTCCATCGAGTTCTGCCATCTCATCGGCCTGGACTTTGTCAGCTGCTCGCCCTTCCGGGTGCCCATCGCCAGGCTTGCCGCAGCCCAGGCCAGGGTAAAAAACGAGCCCGGCGCCAAAGAAGATTACGGTACACTCTAATTATCTAATTAGTAACAAAATAGGAGGCCTCAAAGCAGGTCTCCTTTAACTTTTGTGTAAAATATATCTTGAGAGGTGATTTTCGTGCGGCAGATGAGGTTGTTTATTGCAATAAATTTTCCGGATAAAGTAAAACAGGTTCTCGGTTCTCTAATTAAAGAACTCAGGGAGCTTCCGTCTGATACTAAATGGGTTGAGGAGGAAAACCTTCACCTTACGGTACAGTTCCTGGGCAACGTACTGGAGGGACAGGTCCCGGATGTAGTTGCCGCTTTAAAACGCTCTGCGGCCGGCGTCTCGCCCTTCAGGCTGGATCTTGGCGGCGTGGGCGTATTTCCTTCTATAGAAAGGCCCAGGGTATTTTGGGCAGGGGTGTCAGGCGAAACCGCCGTTTTATCCCGCCTCCACCGGCAGGTGCGGAGGGAAATGGAGCAAATTGGTTTTGAACCGGAAAAGCGCCGGTTTTCTCCCCACCTTACATTGGCCAGGCTCCGGTCTCACCTGGGTTTTCCGGCGGTAATGGAAAGGGCGGAAGATTTATCCAGGTCTTGGTGGCTGGTGTCGTTACAAGAACTGCCTGCGCTCGCTGAGCTGACAGCAAAGCAACACCAGCAACGATGAGCAATAAGAGGCCAAATAAGTAAAGATGCTGTTTTCGAAAATTCATAGAATTATCTCCTTTCTGATTTTGAATTTTGATGATTATATGGAATAATTCTCCTAGATGTTCAGGGACGGACCACCAACTCTCTTTCTCTTTTAGGCTCCTTTTTTAGGACCATCAGCCTCTTGTAGGTGAAACAATAGCCCCACCTTCGGAGGCGAAGATGCGCTCAAGGTTCAATGCCTGAGAACCTAAAGTAAAGATAGAGATTTTCGATGCGCTCCTTTTATGGATAACTTCAAAACTCCCTTATCTCATCCCCTTATTTTCCTCCCCCGATAAGGAGAAAGAAAATTGGGAGCGCGGCCTAATAATATCTCTTTAGCATAAAAGCTATCTCTTCACCCAAGATTCTGGCGCCAAACTCCTGATATTCTGGCCCTACTAGAGAAAAAGAGCCGAAGGATTTTTTCCTCACTTACTGGTTTGTCCGTCCCTGAGCATCGCAGACTTGATGAGGGAAACCAAAGCCTATTTCTTTTTCATCAAGAAGATGGGCGAATTTCATACATTTTTTCGAACGATCTCACCACCTCCTTACATTGCATGAGAAAGGAAGACAACACATTAGAGTAACCATGCTCGATGGCAATTGCCGCGGCCATAACTGGCGACTGCTGCGGCCATAGAGAGCGATTCCGACGACAAAGAGAGGAACTCGCAATGAAAGGGATTCTACTTTTGGGTTGAATATTGCTATCGCTGGTTACGGTATTTTTATGTATTCAAGATACTTACCTAACCCCATTTTTTGCCCTATTGGCGATTAATTGACCATAAGCGCCCAACCATAATGAGTTATAACAAATGAGTTATAACATCCTGGCCAGGATAATTATTTTCACTCGTCCATGGTACGCCATTATATTATGTCAAGTTATAAACCTTTATGGTCGGACACTTATGACAATAGCCTCTCATCCGGGTTTCAACCCGGATATCCACAACCCGCCTCCTTACTAATCCCCTGCCTCCTTCTGGTCCATAGTACAGCAACATATATACCAGCCTTGCGCAGATTCAAAGATACCGAATTTATAGGGATTAATTCGTTGAAAAACAAACAATAATGGTAAGTTTAGAAAAGATACTACAGGTACTGGACAATCGGAAATTTTATGTACAATACCATAGAATTTATGGAGCCTCGCTTAATCAGCCAGAGCTTCATTTAAGACGATTCCCGCTGTGTTTGGGCATCGGCCTTACTGATCTGCTCAATCCGCTCTTTGGTCAACCCGATCATCTTGTTTTTTTAGACCGTTTACTTAAGCCACTTAGATCTTCCCCACATTCACCTTCCTTGAAGTATGGGAATCTTCAAATAAAGATGGGAAGCATCTGTAAGCCATTGACTTTGAGGGATTGATAAAGGTATGATGAAACTGTATAAAAAAGACCCAAAATAGGGCTCTTGAGAGCCAACTGTGGACTGCATAATTATCGCATAATTACCTTAAAAAGGGTCAGCAGAAGAACTAGAGAAAAAGATTTCGTTAAATCAAGGCATTTTTGGGGGAAGAGAGAAAGATGAAAAAGATTGGTGTGGTTGGATGTGGAACTATTGGGAAGCAGGTTTGTCTAGCTATTGATCAGGGAAAGATTGCCGCAGAACTTGTGGCTGTAGCTGATATGGACGCGGTCAAGGCCAGAAGGGTGGTTGATGAGCTGACAAGCCCATGTGAGGTCCTACCAATACCGGAGTTAGTTCGTCGGACAGATCTGGTGGTAGAAGCAGCTAGCCAAAAGGTGGTCCCCACGCTTGTCGAAATGGTGCTGGATCAGGGCAAAGAGGCACTGATCATGAGCGTAGGGGGGCTCTTGCCGTTCAACTGGGGTTGGGATCGGCTGGCAGAGTCTGGTGCTCGTCTGTATATTCCCTCAGGAGCGATTGCTGGTCTTGATGCTCTCAAAGCAGCCAATTTGTCGAAAATCTATTCGGTAACTCTAACCACTAGAAAGCCTCCTCGCGGCCTCAAAGGGGCTCCCTACTGCCTGGAAAAGGGGATTGATCTTGATACCCTGGATCGAGAGATGGTCATCTTTGAAGGATCAGCTCAAGAGGCAACATCTGCCTTTCCCCAGAATATCAATGTCGCGGCCACCTTAAGCCTGGCTGGTCTTGGACCTGAGCGGACCAGAGTGCGGATCATAGCTGATCCCAAGGTTAGTAGCAACATCCATGAGATAGAGATTGCGGCTGAGTCAGGGAAAATTGTTACCCGGACCGAGAATGTTCCCTCAGCCGTCAATCCCAAAACCAGCTATCTGGCTGTCCTGTCAGCCATCGCTACCATCCAGGGTATCGTAAGCCCGCTCAAGGTAGGAAGCTAGCAGATGTTCCCCAGGTAAAAAACAATCGCTCTTATATATCAGACACCATAAACCCTCAAGGTATATCAGAACAACCATAAACCCTCGAAGGGGCTTAGCTCTTATTAGGGTTATGTCTCTCAATGGTAGCTAATAAATAAGAGCGAAAACAATAAAGTGGGAGATACAAGCGAAAAAGCCTCTCTTTCTCCCTGGAAAGTGGGAAATGAGAAACTCCCTTCTATTGTAATCTGGTCAAAATCGTACTAGGATTGGATATAATTGGGGAACATATAGGAAGCTAGGGAGGAGAGAGTCTCCATTAGTGGACTAAAGGCTTAAGGAGGCTTAAGGCGCAAGCCTGCTCTGCAAGGTGGAAGGTGGCAGTAAGTGCCCGACCATAATGAGTTATAATATCCTGGGTGAGATAATCATCACCATTGTCCATAGCCTGGCCATTAATTATGAGTTATAAATATTTATGGTCGGTTGCTTATTGGTTGTAGGGCGATTGTATGATAAATTGGGTTAAATAATAATATCAATATGCCGCCGCAGCTTGTACACTTTATTGCCGCAGCTTGTGCACTTTATTAGCGAAAAGACCGTTTAAGCAGTCAGATAAACAGTCAGAAACAAAAATCAAAGTTTAGGTTTTAAAGGATCTTTCCGATGAACATTCGGGATGGAGTATTAAATATCAATAAACCCCAAGGGATCACCTCTTTTGATGTGGTGGCCAAAGTAAAAAAGGTAACCAGGGTGAAAAAGGTTGGACACGCCGGCACCCTCGATCCTGAGGCTAGCGGTGTTCTCCTCATCTGCCTGGGCAAGGCCACCAGGATTGTCCCCTTTTTGATGGACGCCACCAAGGAATATCGGGCAACCCTTCATCTTGGAATCACCACCGATACCCTAGACTCAACCGGCAAGATCATGCAGCGAACGGAGAAAATTACCACCACCGAGGAAGAGATCAGGGAGGCTGTCAGCTCTTTCACTGGTGAGATCGAGCAGATTCCGCCCATGTTCTCAGCCCTATGGCATCATGGTAGACGGCTGTATGAGCTGGCTAGGGAAGGAGTTGAGGTCGAGCGAAAACCAAGAAAGATTACCATCCATCGTCTGACTATTCTAAGCTATGATCCGCCCTATCTAACCTTTGAGGTTACCTGCTCCAAGGGGACCTACATTAGGAGTCTTTGCGCTGATATCGGACAAAAACTCGGGGTCGGAGGACATATGAGCTGGCTGCAACGGCTCAAGATAGGTGATATGAGCATCGAGCAGGCCATCCCCTTTGAAGTACTCGGTCAGAAAGGTGCGGCTGAAATCTTGGCGGCCAAAATCACCCCAGCGGACAGAGTGCTAAAATTTCTGCCTGCGGTCCAAATTAGGTCTTGGGCGAAGCGAGCGGCCCTGCACGGAGTGCCTCTTTCAGACCGCCAGGTGATCCTAGATCACCCTGAGCAGCTCCGCAAAGGGGATCTGGTCAGGGGGTATGATTCAGAGGGCCAATTTATTGGCATTTTCGAGACTCTGGTTGATCTGAGTGGACTCAGGCAGCAGCAGCCACAGGCTGAGCCGCCGCAGGATGGACGGCTACAGGCTGAGCCGCCGCAAACCAGCCAAGAGGAGCTATGGTTTAAGCCGAAGCGGCTACTGTAGGCCTTTGGTCTCAGCCTGAAAAGGCCATATGAAAGGGCCATAAATTATAACCTTCCCTTATAACTTGGGCATAATAATATTAATAATATTATAAATAATATAATACTATAAATAATAATAGCATATAATTAAGAATGGGAACCCCTATGACTACCAGAAAGTTGAAACTGGCTAATATTCAGTTTGGAGTCGTGCCCGGAAAGATTGATCAAAACCGCAGCCTGGCAGAAAGACTGATACGGGCGGCTGCTGGCTGCGGGGCTAAGATTCTCTGCCTGCCTGAGCTTTTCACCACTGGCCATGACTTCAATCTAATCCGCAGTACGCACGACAAAGAGGCCAAATGCTCTGAAACCCTTGACTGGCTCGGTGGACTTGCCCGCTCCCTAAACATTTACCTAGCTGCCGGAACCTTGCCGGAAAAAGAGGGGGAGAAATTTTACAATACCACCTTTTTCTTCAGCAGTGAGGGAGAGCTTTTAGGGAAGTATCGTAAGGTGCACCTTTTCCCCCAGATGGGTGAGGATAGCTTTTTTACCCCTGGCCAGGGCTATCCGCTCTTTCATACTCCTTTAGCCAGGATAGGGATTGCTGTCTGCTATGATCTTCGCTTCCCTGGCCAGTTTGCCGATCTTGCTGCTCAAGGGGCAGAGATTATCCTGGTTCCAGCCCGCTTTCCTCATCCGCGGCTTGATCACTGGCGGATTCTCATTCGGGCCAGGGCGATAGAAAATTACCTGTTTGTAGCTGGATGTAACGCTAGCGGCACCTTCGATCATACCCTATTCTGCGGCCACTCCTGCATCATCTCTCCTTGGGGTGAGACCGTGGCCGAGGCAGGAGAGCGGGAAGATGTGCTTGTGGCCGAAATCGACCTTGATCTGGTTGAGGAAAGCCGCTCTTTCTTCCGGCAGCCTGCGGGAAGTAAGGCTTAGGGGCTTTTGTAAGTGCGTAACACAAGGTAGGGATTGGTTTTAAACCTCCCCCTACGTCTAGGTTCGGCCCTTATGCCGCGGCAGCTTGCACACTTTATTCTTGCGCACTTTATTAGCGAAAAGACCGCTTAGGGGATGATTTAGATTAGGGGATGATTACTAATTAGGCTAGAAAAAACAATAAAAATCTTGACAAGCCAAAATAAGTTGTTATAAGTTATAATAGTTTTCTGTCAGTAGGTTTTTATTTTTTATATCTCTAATAAAATATCTCTCTATTATTCAAATTCTACGCCCTCAAGGAGGAAACACCCGGATGACCAAAGAAGATATTATTAAAAATGTCTGGGCTGAGCTCAATATCAGTAATAAGCAAGCGAGAGATGCGGTTGAGGCTGTCTTTAATACCTTGAAAAACGTTCTGGCCAAAGGAGACCAGGTTGAAATCCGCGGATTTGGTAAGTTCATCATCCGGGAGAAAAATACCCGAATCGGAAGAAATCCCCGGACAGGTGAAGAAGCGAAAATCACCGCCCGAAGGGTAGTTACCTTCAAGCCGTCGAAAATTTTCAGAAATACGGTTAATTAACCCTCAATATGTGGTAAAATTAACAGTATTTGAAGCTTGTCTGAAAAAGGGAAAAGTGCAAAAATAAGGTTCCCTTCTTCCGGCATTCCAAGCCAGATGCGCTGATCCGGTCAAAAAAGAGGGATGTCCGCTGTGGGTCTCAAAGGGGGTAGTTTTATCCTAAAAAAGATATGATTTATCCCTTGAGATAACTTGCTCAAGGCAGACTCATTTGCAAGATATTCATACCCTCTTTCTATACTAATTAGTATACGCGGATACTATATGCGGACATTGTATATATTATATTTCTATTTATATATAATTGTATATATTATATATATTTGCATATATACGGAAGTGAGATGAAAGATGCTGCCTGTGAAATAAAAATCAAGGCTGCCTTGCTTAAGATTTTCCTGGCTGGCCTATGGTGCTCCTTTTGGGTCTTTTCCCCAGGGCAGAAAGCGGCTATTGCAGCTCACTCTCCTCCCTCAGAGTTTGCCGAGCGATTAAATCAGGAGATTTCTAGCCTATTCCGCCCCCCCTCTCAAGAAGTCCAGCGCTCTTTTTCCCCTCTTGCCCCTTTGCCCATCAGGAGAAAATGTGCCACCCCCCTAATACGCCAGGCCTTGCGGCATCCAGAATTGTTGACTCCAGAAAACCGATTTATCCTCCACCGCCCGACAGACCTGGGCGATCCTATGGAGCGCTATGAGTATAATGGTGATTATTACTATGGAAGGGATGTTAGTATATGGAGTTATGACACCGATCATTTTCGCCTCTACTACACAGAAGATAATCGCTATGGAGATGCAGTTGAGGGCTCGGACGGAAAGCAGATGACTATCCCTGCCTTTGTAGTCGATTTTGCCCAATATTTTGAAGAATCATGGAACTATCTTACAGAAACACTTAGCTACCAACCACCTAGCCAGAAAACCGAGGTCTTTATCCTCAATATCGCGGCTTACGGAATCACCAGTGCCGATGATCGGGGGGCTTATATTTTAGTCAGTAACGATTACCAATGGGACAGAGAAAACCTGGACAGTGAAGGGAAAAAGGCCGGAGCCATGAAGGTTACGGCAGTGCATGAATTCTTTCATGTAGTCCAAGCGGGCTATGATCAGTGGCCGACATCACCGGTAGATAACATGTGGTGGGAGGAAAATACCGCAGTCTGGATTGAAGATGAACTCTATGACGAGGTTGATGACTATTTGAATTACCTGGGCTGGCCTTTTGGGGACAGCAATGATAATGGCCGATGGAATAGCGGAGAGCCGTACTTCAATATTTTGAATCTAGCCTTATCTGATGGGCGGCAGAGGTGGGGGACGGCGCTTTATTATAGAAGGGATTATGGATGGTTTGACTATCCTTATATCTGCCTGACCAAGACCAGCCGTGATCTCTTCTTTGACTACGAATATGGCGGGGTTATCTGGGCTAAATTTCTCTCCGAAACCTTTGGAAGCAAGATTATCCTGACCATATTTGAGCAGATTCAGCCTCCCTCATATGATATCCTGGCTGCTATCGACCGGGCAATAGGGGAATTCAGCGGCGGGAGGACCTCTTTTGATCAGGCATTTATCCTCTTTAAGCTGACTAACTTACAGCAGAATTACGAGGAGGGAATCAGCTATCCGATCCCCTGGCATAAATATGACCTCTCGATAGAATCCGAATCCTCGATAACGGATAATCTTGACTGTCTGAGCTGTCAGTATCTGATCTGCAGAAAGCCCGCCTCAGGATCAGCTATCCGCCTTCGGATCGATGGCTCGATCCAGGCTAATCTTGCTGTTTTGGCCACTCCGGCTAGCTCGTATAGCTCCCTGCCGCAATCAAGACCAGGATTTGGCACTGCCCAGCTTATCAACCTCGATGGGAATCAGCATGGCACCTATGATTTTTCTTTCAGCGAAGGCTCTGATTACTCAAAGCTGATCATTATTCCCATCAACCTTTCTCAGTACAATGAAGCCTGGTATACCATTCAGGCTGAGGAGCTGCCCAGCGGGAATTTGCCCCCTGCGCCCCTGATTGCCGAAGGCTCCCCCACTACCGGCACCAAGGATGGCTATCTTGTGATTCGGCTTGGCTGGGAGCCGGTCAGGGAAGGAGGCCGATACCAGATCTGGCGAGGTCGCAAGGGGAAATATCAGAGCTTGATCTTCCAGTCTCCTGAGATTGCCTACCCTTCTTCTACTTACCAGGACAGCAATGTCTATGAAGATATTGATCCTACCTTAGATGGAGAGGAAACTTACCTCTATCAGGTAAAATTTGTTACTGATAGCGGGACCTCCTCATCGGAAATTGCCCAGGTTACGACCCCAAAATTGCCCATCTCCCAGGTCCAGGTCCGGTATAAGAGGAGCCCTGCTCCTTGTGTTGAAATCTCCTTTCAGGTTGATCCCAACATCATCACCTATTATCAGATCGAGCGAAAAATCAAGGGAATATCTTCTGCTTTTGATACTGTATTAAGCAAAACTTCATTAAGCAAAACTTCGGGAGAATACTCTGATCAAACCATTATTACCCATAGCGATTATCAGATCAAGCTCAATACAGCCTATCTCTACCTCATTACTGCCTATAATGCTCAAGATAATTATTTTCGAAGAGAAATTTCGATCAGGACACCAGCCGAAGTTCCCATGATGGCACATCCTCCCTCCTCTTCGCAAAATGATCGCAGCGGATGCTTTATTGCTAGCCTAGAGAGATTTTCCCTTGCAGGAGATTTTCCGGTTGTGGTAGAATCAGTTTTATAAAAAATCAAGCGCTTGGTGGTTAATAATATTACAACGAGATATCGTTATCATTTCTTATCCGTGTCATTTTGTGTCATTTCGTCATTACTGCCAAAGCTCAGAATCCAGAGGATAAGATAGCTTGTGGATTATTGGCTTTGGCGAGGCATTTTGGTAAATCTCTGAAAGTCTTCGTTGTAATATTGTAGTATTATTGTAGTATTAAAGAGCCTATCCCACCCCCCTATCAAGCAAATCAAGCAAAATGATCTTGCCGCTTGAAGTGGAGATTTTGGGATAGTCTCTAAGAGATGAGGTGGTTAGAGGATGGTGAATTTAAAGAAAGTCTTAACCTATATTCTGGCCGGAGGTGCTGGTAGGCGGCTTTATCCGCTGACCAGAGATCGGGCCAAGCCCGCGGTCCCCTTTGGGGGTATCTATCGAATCATAGATATTGTCCTAAGTAACTGCATCAATTCTAATCTTAGGCGCATCTATATTCTACCCCAATATAAATATGAATCTCTCGAGCGCCACCTTCGGCTAGGCTGGAATATCTTCTCCCCGGAACTTGGAGAATTCATCATCTCGATCCCGCCGCAGATGAGAATCGACGAAAACTGGTATCAGGGGACAGCTAATGCCATATTTCAGAATCTCTACACCCTCAATGAGGAAAATCCTGACTATGTTCTAATTCTCTCTGGCGATCATATCTATAAGATGAACTATGCAGAAATGATTCAATATCACATCGACCAAAAAGCAGATATCACCGTAGCCGCCATCGAGGTTGAACCATCACAGGCCGCCCTGCAACTTGGGATCATCGAGATCGACAAAAACAACAAGATCATCGGCTTTGAGGAAAAGCCACGCAATCCTAAACGGCTGCCCCATGATCCCAACCTTTGCTTTGCTTCCATGGGGATATACGTGTTTACGACTGATGTGCTTCGGCAGGTTCTAAAAGAGGATGCCTGGAGGGATTCAGAACATGATTTTGGCAAAAATATTATTCCCATGTCTATTACTAGCTATCATGTTGTAGCTTATAATTTCAAGGATGAAAACAAAAAACATGCCAAATACTGGCGGGATGTCGGAACTATTGATGCCTACTGGGAAGCCAACATGGATCTTGTGTCCGTAAATCCGCTGTTTAATCTCTATGACCGAGATTGGCCTATCCGAACTCACCATATCCAGGCCCCACCAGCCAAGACCGTGTTTGCAGAGGAATTCGGTGATGGAGAACGGCATGAGCCCCGCTTTGGAGTGGCTGTAGATTCGCTCATTTCAGAAGGATGCATCCTGAGCGGCGGCCGGGTTCAAAATTCGGTGCTGTCGCCGAATGTCTACATCCATAGCTACTCGTATATCTATAAATCAGTGCTGATGGAAGGGGTTGAGGTTGGCAGATACTCCAGAATTCGAAATGCTATTATTGACAAGGGGGTCATCATTCCTCCCAATACCGTCATTGGCTACAATCTGGAAGAGGACGCTAAAAAATATACGGTTACTAGCTCTGGAATCGTGGTTGTTCCCAAAAAGATGGAGATATAACTTTCGATTTTTTTTCAGGCTCCTCCCACCTGATTTTCCCCTTGCCTCCTACTTCAAAAGAAAAAAATCCTACCAGGAAACAGTTGACAGGGGCAAAAAACAGGGTAAACTTTCTGGTATTTACCAGAAGATATTCTGGTATTTATCAGAAAATAGGAGACACAAGTAAAACGGCGATAACCAGGCATCATACACGGTGCATTATAACGATATGATAATGGTAAACAAGGTAAAGATTTTTTCACGCTGGCTGACAGTGGCTGCTGTCTTGCTTTCGCTGGTCCAGGCCAAGGAAGCAGCGGCCTATATTGGACCTGGCGCGGGGATTGCTTTTTTTAGTTCATTTTTCATTCTCCTGGCTACATTTTTTCTCGCCCTGCTAATCATTCTCTTTTGGCCGATTCGGGTTTTGATTCAGGCGATCAAGCATCGCCTCAAATACCAAAAATATTTCGATCAAAACTCTCATCGCAAAACCAAAAGGGTGGTTATACTGGGTCTTGATGGGATGGATCCAGACCTTACGGAAAGATTCATGCAACAGGGGCTTCTCCCCAACTTTTCCGCACTCAAAGAGGAGGGCAGCTACAGCCGCCTCCAAACCACCTGCCCAGCCATATCCCCGGTAGCCTGGTCAAGCTTTGCTACTGGTCTGACACCGGCCAGGCACGCTATTTTTGACTTCTTCACCCGCGATCGCTCGACCTATCTGCCGATCCTATCTTCAGTGGATATTCAAAAACCCACAGGCCGCCTTAAGAAGCCGAAAATCAAATCGCTCAAAAAAGGGCGGGCCTTTTGGGAGATTCTGGGAGAGGTTGGTATCTCAAGCTCCGTTCTTCGGGTGCCGGTAACCTTTCCGCCGGTAAAATTCAGCGGCCGGCTCCTCTCAGCTATGTGTGTTCCAGACCTTAAGGGCACGCAAGGAACCTTTTCTTTCTACACCAGCCGTGACAGCCGGCTGCAGCAGTGCACCGGTGGGACCTGCTTTAAAGTGGTAAACCGCGGCAACAAGATTTCCTCCTTCCTCTATGGCCCTGAGGACCCATCCAAAAAGGGTGCTCCAGAGAGTAAGATCCCCTTTGAGGTGATCTTGCCTAAAACAAATAGTGATTGCGCCCAGCTTTTGGTTTGCGGCCAAAAATTTTTGCTCAAGACAAGAGAGTATTCCCCCTGGGTCAGACTTTCCTTTCCTATGGGTAGGAAAAAGGTCTATGGTCTTTGCCGCTTTCTGATTCTGGAAACAAACCCAGATTTTGAGATGTATGTTACCCCGATCAATATTGATCCTGAAAATCCGGTGCTGCCGATTTCACACCCCTTTGTCTACGCCATGTATCTGGCTAAGGTAATGAATAGTTATGCCACCCTGGGGTTGGCAGAAGATACCTGGGCTTTGAATGAGCGAATTCTGGATGAGCAAGGATTTCTTGATCAAACCTACTTGAATCACCGCGAACGGGAACAGATGTTCTTTCATGAGCTAGACAAGGTACGCCGAGGGGTCTGTGCCTGTGTCTTTGATACTACAGATCGGATTCAGCATATGTTCTGGCGGTATCTGGAAAAGGACCATCCCGCTCACCGAGCCGGAGGGGAGCCTGGCTATGAAAAAACCATTGAAGAATTATATAAAAACATGGATGAGCTGCTCGGTCGGCTACGCCAGAAACTCGATGAGCATACGCTCCTGATCGTGTTATCTGATCACGGGTTTAAGTCTTTCCGCCGATGCGTTAGCCTAAACTCCTGGCTCTACCTGAATAATTACCTTGTCCTGAAGGAAGGGGCCAAAGAGAGCGGCGAGTGGTTTGCCCAGGTTGATTGGTCAAGAACGCGGGCCTATGCTCTTGGGCTTGGGGGAATCTTCATTAACCTCAAGGGGAGAGAAGCGCAAGGGATTGTTCAACCGGGGGCGGAATTCGACCGGCTCAAGGGAGAGCTTTCAGCCAGACTGAGCGGCCTGAAAGATGAGACCAAAGGGGTAGTGGCCATAAACCAGGTCTATGACTGCCAGCGGATATATCAGGGGCCCTACACTGATATGGGACCTGATCTGATCGTCGGCTATGCAGAAGGTTATCGGATTTCCTGGGACTCGGCAGTGGGCAAGGTCAATGGCACAGTATTTGAAGATAATCTCAAGAGCTGGAGCGGCGATCACTGCCTTGATCCCAAGATCGTTCCGGGGGTTTTGTTCTGCAACCGCAAACTCAAGGCGGCATCCGCCCGTATGATTGACATCGCGCCGACTGTCCTGCGGGAGTTCAATCTGCATGTTCCCCCATCTATGGAAGGAAAGCCGCTCTTTGATTAAGAATTATGGTCATTCAAGGGAAAGATTATGGAAAGGAATACGAAAAATACGATTACGATAGCTAACGAGCAGAGAAAAACCTTACTTATCCCTGGCCTGCCATCGCCGGGATTTCTCCTCCGAGTAGGATTCTTCATCCTAGGAGGATTCTTTATCCTCATCATCTGTTGTTTGGGATTTCGCACCGCTTTAGCTGAGGCAGCCTCCAAAATGATCATTTTGGGATTTGACGGCATGGATCCGCAGCTGATGCAAAAATACATGGCCGCCGGTATGCTTCCCAACTTCAAAAAACTGGCCGAAATTGGAGACTTTAAACCCTTAGCCACTACCATTCCGCCTCAGAGCCCGGTGGCCTGGGCCACCTTCATCACCGGCCAGGACCCTGGGGGCACCAATATCTATGATTTTATCGCCCGTGATCCCAATACCTATCTGCCCTATCTTTCCATAGGCGAAATCTGCCCCCCAAAAAAGGAGGTAAAAATTCCTCTCCTGAAATGGGTTGTGCCTATTTCTAAAGTTGAGGCCAAGCTCTATCGCAAGGGCAAAACCTTCTGGGAGTATCTGGATGAGGTTTCCGTGCCCTCTACCATCCTTCAGGTTCCCTCAAATTTCCCGCCCGTGCAACATCGCGGCAAGTCTTTGAGCGGCATGGGGACTCCTGATATTATCGGCACCTATGGAACCTTTCAATTCTTTACCTCAAAGGCTGGCGAGGGTGGAGCAGAGCAAGGGGGTAGGGTTTATAAGGTAGAGGTTAAAAATAATATTATTGAAACCGAAATCCAAGGTCCGGTCAACACCTTTAAGGAAGACCGCCCGATATCTAAAATACCGTTAACTATCAAGCTTGATCCCCAAAATCCCATAGCTAGACTTAAGTTTGCCGATCAAGATCTAATTTTGAAACAGGGTGAGTGGTCAAAATGGCTCCCATTTACATTTAAGATGAGTTTTTCTAAGGCCTGTGGTATTGGCCGATTTTACCTCAAAGAGGTGCGGCCTGAATTTCAGCTCTACTTAAGCCCAATCAATGTCGATCCGCGGCAGCCTCCATTTGCCATCTCCTGCCCACCAGAGTATTCCAGGGAGCTGGCCGAGCAGATTGGCCTATTCCATACCGTAGGGATACCGGAAGATACCTGGGCACTAAACGAAGGAAGACTGAATGAGGAGGAATTTTTAGCCCAGAGCGAAGTATCGCATAAAGAACGCCTTAGGATGTATCGGCTTGAGCTTGCTAACCTAAAAAAACAAAAAACCGGTCTCCTATTTTGCTACTTCTCAGCTACTGACACAATTCAGCATATGTTCACCGGCTATATGGACCCTGAATTTCCCGGCTACAGCCAAGAGAAAAATAAAAAGTATGGTCAGATTATCCCTGAGTTATATCAAAAAATGGACCAGATTGTAGGCGAAACCTTGAAACAGATGGATCCGGACACTACCCTGCTCATTCTCTCAGATCATGGCTTTACCACCTATAGCCGATATTTTAACCTAAACACCTGGCTGCATCAGCATGGCTACCTAGCCTTTATTGATGAATACCGGCGAGAGAGCGGCGAGTTCTTTGAAAATGTGGATTGGAAGCGCACCCGAGCATATGCCCTGGGGTTGAACGCCCTCTATATTAATCTCAAAGGGAGAGAAGGCCAGGGAATCGTTGATCCTAGCCAGAAAGCAGCTCTGGTTGAAGAGATTCGGCAGGGACTGTTGAGCTTTCGGGATCCCAAAAATGGCCGGCAGGTCATAAGCTATGTTGATTTGCCAGATAAGGCCTACCAGGGGAAATATCGTCAGAATGCGCCAGACCTTATCATCGGCTACAGCCGTGGCTATCGGGCCTCCTGGTGGACAGCCCTGGGACAGGCGCCGCGAGACCTCATCGGAGACAATACCACCAAGTGGAGCGGTGACCATTGCATTGCCGGACAATTGGTGCCAGGTATTGTGCTGGCTAATAAAAAAATTAAGGTCAAAGATCCAGCTATCATTGACCTTGCGCCTACCATCTTGAATGAATTCAAGGTGGGCAAAAAACCCGGCATGAGCGGACGAGTTATATTTTAATCTTATGCCAAAGCAAATGCTTGATTGCATTTTAAAATCAATCAGTTAACTTTCACAAAATGTGTGAGTTAACATTCTGGATGAGTTAAAATTCTGGAATATAAAGTTTTTAGGTGTTCGCTCTGGATTCAGGTTTAATCGACGAATGATATTTTAATCTAAGAGTTCGAGATAAGTTTGATAGAAATTACTTAAGCAAAATGTCGAACTTAGGTTATTTTAGGGAGATTTTAGGGAGAATGAGGTGGAAGAAAGCAAGTCTCTAGGAAGAGATATCGAGAAGGAGATAAGCCTTATTGTCAATACCATTATCGACAAGTTATCTCCTGAGAAAATTGTGCTTTTTGGCTCCTATGCCTATGGACAACCTACCCAGGATAGTGACCTTGATATTCTGGTAGTGGTTCAAAGGCATGATCAGCCAAGATACAAAAGAGCACGGGAGATTAGAAAGTGTTTATGGGGTAAGGTTTCGGTTCCAAAGGATATATTAATCTATACGGTTGATGAGATCCGAGAGTGGGAAAATGTAAAACAGGCCTTCATAACCTCAATCATGGATCGAGGAAAGGTGCTGTATGAAAAAAAAAGCTGACTTGGTAAAAGAATGGCTTACCAAGGCAGATCACGATTTACAAGCGGCTAAATCACTGCTCAAGGCAAAGGAACCATTACTCGATATCATTGCCTTCCATTGCCAGCAAGCAGTTGAAAAATATCTTAAAGGATACATGGTCTATCTCGATTTGGCATTTACCAAAACTCATGAAATAGGAGACCTGATAGCCATCATAGAGGAAAAAGACCCTGAGATGATACATCTTAAGGAAAGGGCGGATACTCTTACTGATTATGCTGTTGAGATAAGATATCCAGAAAGCTATATCATGCCCTCTCAAGAAGAAATTAACCAAGCCATTGAAATCGCATATGAAATTCAGACTTATGTAAAGAGCAAAACCAGTGAAACAAACACCTAGGGAGAAAGGTAAGGATTATGTTTGGAAGTAAGGTAAAAATCGACAAAGACTTGCTAAAAAGAGCCCAAGAGTACGCTAGCCGCAAAGGCTATCCTTCGGTAGAAGAATTCATAAGCCACGTGTTAGAAAAGGAAATGCGGGAGGAAGAAGCAGAATCTGGTGAATCTCAGGAAGAGCTGAAGAAAAAATTACAGGGGTTAGGTTATATTTCCTAATACAACTTCCTCAAAGAAAAAGCAACAAGTTTAAGAGCTTGCTGAAAAAATCAAAGGGCTATTATGCTAACTGTTTTGCATTTTATCGGAAGCTTCCTCGATATTGTTACTCTTCCCTTTCAAAATTACGAACCCTTCTGGGGCTTTGCTGCTATCTGCCTAGTCATGGGGACAATCGTAGTCATCATCTTCAAGTACGCCTCCAATCAAAAAAAAATCAAAGCCATAAAGAGTCAAATCAAGCTTCACTTTCTGGAAATTAGAATCTATAAAGACGACTTTCGAGAAATTTTGAAAGCTCAGAAGGAAATCCTGAAAAACAATTTCCGCTACATCGCCTACAATACTCAAGGAGCAGTGCCCGTTATTCTGCTATTCCTGATCACCCTATCTCAAATAAACCTACGCTACGGTTATACCCCGATCATGCCTGATGAGCCCTTCGATGTTAAGGTTACCTATGCCAAAGATGCTGACCGGCGGCCTGAGCCAGAGCTTATCCTCCCTGATGGGCTTGAGGCACTCACTCCTGCTCTGCACCTTGGAGATGAGGATGAGGTAAGCTGGCAGCTACGAGCCAACCGAGCGGGGAAATTTAAAGTAGGCTTTAAGCTCTGTGACCAGATATATACCAAAGAGATTGTTATCGGCAAAAGCACCGCCCCCTTTGGCTCACAGCTCGTCAGGGAAGGGTTTTGGGCCCCGCTGGTTAATGCTGCAGAACCTGCACTACCCAAAAATGCTCGGCTTCATAGCATCGACATAGGCTATCGGCCTAGGTACTTCAAGTGTATCTTCTTTGGCTGGAACATCCACTGGATGCTGATGCTTCCCATTCTGGCCATCTCCTTTGGGCTGCTGGTGCGTAAAATCCTCAAGGTAGACTAAGTGGTTCTTTTGCTAAGTAAATATACTTTAACGATAACCTCTCGAGACCAAAACTTAAGATTGGCCTTTAATTTTAGTGATTCTGTACTTGGCGAGAAAACCACTAATTGGTTTCCTCGCCAAATGCATAACACAAGTGGGCAGCGAATCAATTGCACTATCAATTGTAGGGGCGGATAAGCTAATTGTAGGGGCAGACCTTGTGTCCGCCCTTATTGCGCACTTTATTAGCTAGAGGACCACTAAAAGGACCGCTAATAACCTATCCCAAAAGTGTTCCTAACACCTATTATCTCTGCGGATTTTCAAAATTTATTACTTTATTACCCAGTTTATTAACCAAGATCATGATCAGGAGTGATCCAGCTTGATTCGAAGCTCCTTCAACTGCTCTGGTCTTATCTCACTCGGTGCATTGGTCATCAAACAGGTGGCCTTCTGAGTCTTAGGAAAAGCAATCACATCACGGATTGAGCTCGTACCAGCCAAGATCATGATCAGTCGATCCAAGCCCAAGGCTAACCCTCCATGAGGAGGTGCCCCGTATTCCAAGGCATCCATCAGAAAGCCGAACTTCTGCCTAGCTTCCTCTTCACCGATGCCAAGCTTGTCAAAAAGCTTAGCCTGCATCTGCCTGGTATGGATTCTGATGCTTCCCCCCCCGATTTCTTGGCCATTTAAGACCAAGTCATAGGCCTGAGCCCTGACTTTTAGAGGATCGGTCTCTAGCAGAGAGATATCTTCAACCATTGGGGCGGTGAAAGGATGGTGCATAGCTACATAACGGCCCTCCTGGCTATCGTATTCTAAGAGAGGGAAATCAGTAACCCAAAGAAAATCATAGCGGTTAGGGTCAATCAAGTTAAGTTTTTGACCCAGGGTAAGGCGAAGAGCCCCAAGGCTTGCAGCCACAACAGATGGAGCATCGGCCACAAAGAAAATCACATCACCGACTTTAGCCTTCATGCGCGTTTTAATATTAGCTATTTCTTCCTCGGAGAGAAATTTTTTAAGTGGAGACTGAATCCCGTCTGGATTGATTTTAATCCAGGCTAGCCCTTTGGCTCCATAGATCTGAACCACCTTGGCAAGATCATCAATTTCACTGCGGGAGAGGCTTCCACACCCCTGACCATTGATCCCCTTGACCTGACCACCCTTTTGAATCGCTTCAGCAAAAACCTTGAACTGAGAATTTCGAACCAAATCCGTAATATCGACCAGCTCAAGGCCAAAGCGGGTATCTGGCCGATCAACTCCATAGCGACTCATAGCCTCCTGATAGGTCATGCGAGGGAAGGGATTAGAGAAGGTAAGCTGCTTTTCCCGCTGAAATATCTCCTTGACCATCCCTTCAACCACCTGCATGACATCCTCCCGCTCCACAAAAGACATCTCAAGATCGATCTGAGTAAATTCTGGCTGTCGATCTGCCCTAAGATCCTCATCACGAAAGCACTTTACAATCTGAAAATACCGATCGTAGCCCGAAACCATCAGAATCTGCTTAAAGAGCTGAGGGGATTGTGGCAGAGCATAGAAACTGTGCGGATTAAGCCGACTGGGAACTAGATAATCACGGGCGCCTTCCGGCGTACTCTTGGTCAATACCGGAGTTTCGATTTCCAGAAAACCCAGCTGGTCAAGGTAGCGGCGAACCTGCTGACAAACCCGATGGCGCAACATCAAAATTTTTTGCAAGACAGGCCGACGAAGATCAAGATATCGATAGCGCAGCCGCACATCCTCAGCAGTATCAATTTGGTCTTCGATCTGAAAGGGGGTATTCTTGGCCTGGTTGAGGATTTTAACCTCTTCAACCATCAATTCAATCTCTCCCGTAGCCAGATTAGGATTGGCCATCCCCTCAGGCCGCAGACAAACTTTCCCCCTGACCGCAATAACATATTCATTTCGGATTTCATGGGCCTTCTTATGGCTCTGCGGCGCATACTCTGGGTTGAACACCACCTGAGTTATCCCTTCTCGGTCTCGCAAATCGATAAAGATCACGCCCCCATGGTCTCTTCGCCGCTGGACCCAGCCCATTAACACAGCCTGCTGGCCCACATGAGATTTGTTGAGCGAATTACAACTCCCTGTTCGTTTCCATCCATCTAAGTAATCCATAAATAATACCTTCCTCATCCTCCAAAATTTTTTTAAAAAGAGGTAACTTCACTGCTTATCAAGATATTGGATTTTCCGCTTCCTTACACAGAATCTTCCGAAAAGTCAACTTGATGAAGGAAAATCAATTTACAAAATCAACCTATATTCTTTCTACATCCTCAGCGTAGGAATAAACCTCAATGCCGAGCTCAGCGGCCAGATTTTTTGCTTTATTATCTACCATTGGCGAGATGACTATCTTTCGGTCAGCCTTGCATTGGTGGTGCTTTTCGTAAAACCTGGTCTTTCGCTCAAAGGCGTACATATCCGGCTTGCTCATCGAGGATTTGATCTCACAGATAATTAAGAGCCCATTTTTAATAATCAGATCAAACTCAACCTGATCTGGACGGCCAAATACCTCACCCTGGTCATCAAATTCGGTAATATGTAATACTTTAACCTTAAAAGTATCCTGAAGAATCCCTGCCAGGGCGTTGCGGAACGAAGCTTCGGTCTGAAGACCCCACCTGGCTCCAAGCGCTCCGATCGACTGATCATGCTTGCGGTTTAACACCTTGATCTCTTCATACAGCCGCTCAATGTTTTTCTGATTTTCCCACCACTTTTTGTTCTGCTCCTCCCACTTGCGGTCATTCTCCTCCCAGCGTTTAAAATTTTCCTTCCAGAGGCGGTCATTCTCCTCCCAGCGCTTGGCGTTCTCCTCCCACTTGCGATCATTCTCTTCCCAGCGCTTAAAATTTTCCTCCCAGCGCCGGTCATTCTCCTCCCAGCGCTTGGCGTTCTCTTCCCATCGGCGCTCATTCTCCTCCCATTTCTTTACCTGCTCGTCCCACCTTCGGCTCTGCTCTTCCCTATCTCTTTCAAGCTCTTTAAGTATCCGGTCAAAACGATCTTCTGTTTCGAGTTTTCCAGCATAGTACTGCGAGGAAAGCCGCAAGATAAATCGGGCTACCTCTTCATCACTCTGCATGATTCTAGGTAGCTGCTCTCTAATTATTTCTTTGATTTCTTCAATTTCCATAAATAAAGTCCTATCCTTAACTACACTTTTGCGGAAAATCTCTCCCTGCCTTGAAATTCTTGAAAGTTATCTTTCATATCAAACCCAGTAAAATCAAGGGTTCGGAGAAAGAGTGCAAAGGTATAAATATCCTTGCCTAAAATCCCATCCTTGTTTCCTCAAGGAGAAATCTTCATCACGAGCTTTCTTCCATTTCCCCAAGATTCTTCAGATCGCTATTTATGCCAAAATTTTTGCCTCCAGCAAACTGGCGATATTATCCCCATCCAAGGCTATTTCCTCCTGGGTGGAGCGGACCATATCTCGAAGCAGTAAGCGGCGGCTGGCCAGCTCATTTTCTCCTAAGATAATGGTCAGACTTGCTCCCATCTGATCGGCTTGTTTGAGCAGAGTCTTCAGTGAGCGATCCTGATAATTCATAATTGCTCGCAACCCCTTTTGCCGCAAAGTGCGGATCAGCAGGAAAGCCTCCTGCCTGGCTGCCTGCCCCAAAGCTGCCAGATAGATCAGAGGACGCGGCTTTGGCATACTTGCCTGCCCAGCAAGAGCTAAAATCACCCGCTCCATTCCCAAGGCAAAACCAATAGCCGGGGTTGGTGGTCCACCGAAATCTTCAACTAGCCGGTCATATCGGCCACCACCAGCGATTGCATTCTGAGCTCCAAGGCCGCTTGCGGTTACCTCGAAGGCGGTCCGAGTATAATAGTCAAGCCCTCGGACCAGCCGGTGGTTTATCCGATAGGGAATATCAGCCACTTTTAGCAGACGCTCGACCTCCTGATGATGCCGCAGACAGTCTGGACAAAGATACTCCAAAATGACTGGTGCCTGAGCGAGAACACTCTGACAACTCTCATTTTTGCAATCCATAACCCGCAAGGGGTTTTTCTCACACCGCTGCTGGCAATCAAGACAGAGACTGGCGAAATTTTGGCGTAAAAATTCCTGCAAAAGCCTTTTATACCGAGGACGACACCTCTCAGGGCAGCCCACTGAATTGAGGAGGATGTTGACATCGACAAGTCCAAGCTTTGAAAACAGATCATTCAGCAGGATCAACATCTCGGCATCAATATCCGGCTCAGCCAGGCCAAAGACTTCAGCCCCAATCTGATGAAATTGCCGGCTACGTCCAGCCTGTGGTCGCTCATAGCGAAACATCGGTCCCTGATAATAAAGTTTCTGATAAGGCCCTTGAGCATACAGCTTATGTTCCACAAAGGCCCGCACAACAGAAGCTGTTCCCTCAGGCCGCAAGGTCAGGCTATGGCCTTTACGATCTGGAAAGGTATACATCTCCTTGGAGACAATGTCTGTTTCCTCACCAATGCTTCGGATAAAGAGGGCTGTATCTTCAAAGATTGGAGTTCGAAGCTCTGAGAACCCATAGTCTTCGAGCAGCTTCCTGCTGATTGCTTCCACATATTGCCAGGCTCTTGCTTCAGAGGGGAGAATGTCTTTTACCCCTCGAATCGCCTTGATCATGAATTTTCTTTCCTCCTCAAAATTAGTGGTCTTTTCGCTAATAAAGTGCGCAAGCTGGGCGGGCACAAGGTCCGCATGCTACAATTGATAGCGTAATTGATCCGCTGCCTACTTGTGTTACGCACTTAGCGAAAAAACCAATTAGACTTATATGCGCCTTTTATAACCTTTCCAACAGTCAGATCAAAGGTTTTCAGGATTAGTATAGTACAGTTTTAATTTTTAGACAAGGGAAGGGGCCAAAAAGACCAAATATCCCCCAGGTAAAAAAACAATAGTTTAAAGCAGGAGATACAAGCGAAAAAGCCTCTTTTCCACCCCAGAAAGTGGTAAATGAGAAACTCCCCTCTATGGTAATCCGGCCAAGATCATGCCAAGATCATATTAGGCAAGATCATACTAGGATTGGATATAATCGGGGAGCATCTAGGAAAAAGAGCAAGAAGAGCAATTAGCTATAGCCCAGCTTTTTTGGCTGTTAGGAAAAACAAAGCGGGCGGCAGAGACTTCCTGCCGCCCGCTTGGATATTGCGATATTAAGTACCTTGACTCAATATCTCAACCAGCTTCAACACCACCTATTAATAAGACCACCAAGGCAGTACTTGCAGTACGAACTGTTGCGTTACCGCACCACCAAGGATGTCGTAAGCGGTGATCTGGACTAAGTACTCGCCTGGGAACTCGCTCTGGAAGCTGTAGACGCCATTCCTGCCCACAGAACCAACGTTGCAGGAGTAGAACAGCTGCTGTCCATCGGGATCAGCTATCCGCAGATCGCTGATGGTGAACAACTGACCAGCCTTAACAATCTGTGGGGATTCGATGATTTCCAGCACTGCTGGTGGATGATTGAGCCAGGTTCCGGGGTTCACGCAGAAGATGGTGAAATGACCCACAGCCTGCAGGCCGCGAGGATCGGTAACGGTAACGATGCAAGTCAGAGCACCCTCAAATTGAGGCGTAAGAGTAATGGTACCAGTCATCGGATTGATGATCTGTTCCATCCAGGGGCCATACTGATAGCTTGGCAATCCGTTCAGGGTAGCCCTGTAGGTCAAACCAAGCTGGTCACCAGCACCGGGGTTAGCCAGGTTATTGGTGAAGGTATCCGGGTCAACAGCCGTAATCTGATAAACTGACTGAGTACCTACCTGGAAGAACTGATCTTCGAGCTGCTCAATCACTGGCGGCAGGTTGGTTACTGGATAGTTAACCACGCTGACTGGGAAGGTTTCCATATCAGCCACGCCCAGTCTGTCAACAACTCGGCAAGTGATGATCATATCTTCAAACACTTGGCCGGTAGAGGGTGCCAGGACTCTCATATTTGGCCAGGCTTGATATCCACTGTTTGCCAGAGCGCAAGCCAGCACATACATCGGGTTGCTAGCATCAGCTTGGCCATTATTCATCACCCACATTCCAGTAGGTACACCAAAAGCCGGGATAGCCACTGGCAATGACCGCATATAATCAGCGGTAATATCAGTTACCGGAAGAACCGGAACTGGCCGAGCGATAGAGGTAATTGGGCCAAGAGAATCACCAACGGTGAATCTGAAATCAAGAGCTGGATACGCGGCTGCGGTAACCGGATTGCCAGCAGCATCAACTAAGCGAGCGGTTGTCGGATCGAAAGCAGCACCATCGGCCATCGTATTGCCTGCTGCATCCTGGACAAAGGGCAGGTCATTATTAGCTGCGGCTATGACGGCATTCAGAGCACCTTTCTTACCCAGCATCTCAGCTACCTTGGGCAGGGTGGCAGCTTTGAACTTCAGAGCCTGAGAAGAGAGTAGCCAGTAGTCATCAACGTCTTCAGCGAAGACGAATCTGGTCTGACCAGTATTGAACAGCTGTCCATATATAGGACCGATCTTGAACAGGTAAGGAGCAGCATTATCAGCGATGGAAGCGCCCGGATTGACGAACATAATGTCGTCCAACCGATACTGATTACCCCTTACGGTTACGCCGAGAACCTCAAAGAGCATCTCAGCGCCTTGTGAGTACTGGTACAAGATAGCGTTCAGGTCTTCCATGACTACATGCCATGAACCATCCTGGAACTGGCGACCAAGGGTAGCCTGAATCTGAGGAACTGCGGCCACCTGCTGTCCCTGAGTATTAAATACGGTCTGTTCCTGAGCTCTGACAATCGCCGCACCAGCCGCTCCAACTGGATTAGTAACGATAGCCGCGGGAGTGCAACCAACCTGAACTTCTCTGGGCATCAAAACGATATCAGCCACACCAAAGGTAGGAACAGGGTTGCCACAGATATCGTGAGCACCGATAGGAATATCCTCACCACCTATGGTACCGGTGGCCAGATCCTGAACCGTGATAGTGCCATTGGTAATAGCATTAGAAGCAATCGTTCTTACTCTGACGATGAATCTGAAGGTATCGAACAATTCGATAGCCAGGGGCGCTCTTACCTTAAACTGCAATTCACTGTAGGCACCCGGAATGCCATCAAATTTCTGGGCTCCAGCGCGGAATTTAGCTTCCTTGCTGATGGTATACGGCATATAATTCGGGGTATTCATTGGCAGGAAGAGTGATGCTGGGCAATAGACATCCAGTACTCGGCTACCTTCCTGAAAATCAACTATAGTTTCCATTATGCCATAGCCAATGCCGGCACCCCAGACTGGGTAAGGAGGCTCAATCGGCTCCCATCCCATATCTCTTGGGGGGTTCCAGTACTGGAAGTTATCCAGGAGAATTGTTCCTGATCCAACTAATGCTCCATATTCATCCGGTAACAGCACTTGCTGGTTGAGTATCTGAGCCATTGCTCCTTTGGCCATCAACCCGATCGCTGTAGCCATAATCAAACTTACCATTAATACTTTCCAAAACCCTTTTTTATTCATAACCATGACTCCTTTCAAAAAAATCTCCTTCCTTCAGAAAGCTTGCTCTTTAGCCTAAATTACAACACCCTGTAAATTCTCACAGTCAGTTAAATTCCCGTGCCAGTATTCACCTCCTTCTTTATCTTTTTTTCACCGATCATCCGATCACCTCCTAGCATAACCAAAAATATTTTTGAGAAGAGGATCAACCTCGATACCTTAATATTTTAAACCAAATTATACTTTCTTCCTGTTATATTAGCATGAACATTGCCAGTAATATTCTTAAAAATGTTTTGCAACATCTATGCCACCCCATCATAGATAAGCAAACCGCTTTTTTTGTAAGGCTTTTTCACTGGCAAACCTCTCACTTTAGCCTTACTGATAAATAAACCTTTCCTTATCGCAGGATCAAATCTCTTAATTTTTGAAGAAAAATATATGAAAATACTTTCATATATTCTAAATGCCACCTTTGGCATTGGCTTATTTAACAAGACATTATCTAAAAATGAAATTGAATACATAACTATGAATCCAATTGCATACTCTAATGAGGCATATCCTCTCTTGCTATCAGAGAAAAAATTATTTATATTACTGAAGACAACACTGCGGATAAAGTTTATCATCTTTTTCATCTTTATTTGGCGCATCAAGAGTCCATTTCCTTATGAAAAAAATAAATACATCTGGCAGGCTATTTTCCCCTCGGCTAAAATCAGCTCGCTCTCATCCTCATCCACTCATCCTGCTGCCGGCTCCGGTTTTAATTCTTATTGTGAGCCTCATCATCCTCACAGGCCGCATTCTGCTCCATATAAAGTCTCACCAGATAGACGACCTGCCTGCCCCTCACCTTACGCATTATTTAGCCCCTTATTTAGCCAACGACCCAAATTCCACCCCACCTCCCGTCATCCTCTTAGGCCGAATCATCGAGCCGCCTGAATATTTCTCAAAGAGAGTCCGTCTCCAGCTTGAGGTACAAAAAATTATTCTCCCCAGACAAAATATTATGACTCACGGGATCGTACAACTCAGCTGGCAAAATCCTAAGACAAGGTGTCAATTTTACGACACGGTCCAAGCCACCGTAAACCTTCGCCTTCCCCAGGACTATAAAAACCCTGGGGGATTTTCCTACTCTAGCTACCTTGCCCAAAGAGGAATCTTTGCCATAGGCAGCATCAGAACGCTTTCTCTTTATCAAGAAGCAAAAATTATTCCATGGTCAAAACTCATCTTGCGCACCCTCTACCGATTCCGCACCCGGGCTTCAGAGCAGATCGAACATAGCCTCCCGAAAACAGAGGCAAGCCTCCTGCAAGCCATGCTTTTAGGCGAGCGACACAAGGTATCAGGCCGTATCATGGAGCTATTCAGTGAGGCGGGAACGGTTCACCTTGTGTCAATCTCAGGCTTCCATCTCACCGCTCTTGCTCTGGCCCTATTCTTCACTCTGTCAGGCATTCTCCGCACCCTGCCAAGCTGCCTGCTTGAGCCCCTCTCATGCCTAATCAGACCGTCTCGCCTGGCGGCCCTGCTCTCCATTGTCCTGATTGTTTTTATACCATACTGACTGGAGGCAGAACCCCTACCATTCGGGCGGCTATTATGGTCAGCGCATACTTTCTTGCCCTGCTCGTTGAGAGAAAAAAAAGCTTTTATCGGCCACTTTGGCTGGCTGCTCTAGCCATTCTGCTCTGGCAGCCTGAGGCCCTATTTAGGCTGGATTTCCAGTTGACCTTTCTGGCTTCAGCCGGCATTATTTTTACTTTCGATTACCTGTCCGCCTACCGATCATATCCTGCTTCTTTGAGATATCCTGCTTCTTTGGGCTCTCATCTTTCCCGAATCCTAAAACACCTGGCAGAGTATCTATTTTTCTCCTTCACTCTTTCCCTGGTTGCTTTTATCATGACTAGCCCGCTCACTGCTTATGCCTTTAATCTGATCTCTCCAATCGGGATATTAACTAATCTTGCGACCATACCGCTAGCCAGCGGAACTCTCTGTGCCGGATTTGCTGGCCTAATACTGCTTCCCCTGTGGCCAGCTCTAAGCAGATATCTTTTGCACCTTGCGGCCTTTTTGACTCGCCTGATTCTCAGCCTTAGCACGGCAGCCGCAAGCTGCACCAGGGGCTTTTGCTATCTCCCCTCACCCCCAAAAATGGCTATAGCGGCTATCTACAGCGGCCTCATCCTCCTGGCCATCCTGCTCCATCTGCTAAGGGGCAAGATGGCCTCGGTCCGAAAGAGAGCCTGCCTGCTGATTTTCCTGCTTCTCCTGGCCGCTTTCCTTATTCCCCTCATTCTGCTTCGCCTCGTCGGCAGCAAGCCGCTAGCTCCCGCTGCCCCGGCTCATAAGCTGCTGACCGCAACCTTTCTTGATGTCGGCCGGGGGGATGCCTGTGTCATCAAAACAGCGGGCGGAAAATACATTCTAATTGATGGAGGAGGAAGCTATAATCATTATGAATTTGATTTCGGCCGCCGGGTAGTCGCTCCTTATCTTTGGCATGAGAGAGCCGCTCATCTTGACCTAGTCATTCTCTCTCACCCACACCCGGATCATCTCAATGGTCTTTTGTTCATCCTGAAACACTTTTCCGTGGCTCAGGTCTGGAAAACCAAAGAACGATCGAACAACAGAGAATACCGTCTGTTTGAAGAGATTATACAAAGGAAAAAGATTCCTGTTCGGATCATGACCGAAGGAGAGGAGGTTGAACTAGATGGCGTGCTCTTTCAAATTCTGGCTGCTGGTAATTTGCCCGATCTGCCGAAAAATATAAAAAATACAAAGATAGCTTTCAGGGAAGAAAATAATCGATCTTTGGTTCTCAAGCTGTGTTGGCGACAGGTAAGCTTTCTCTTTACCGGCGATATAGAAGCAAGAGCAGAGAAGCACCTTCTGCCCCTCGGGTATAGACTGCGATCTACGCTGATCAAAGTGCCTCATCATGGAAGCCGCTCCTCAAGCTCTCTCCCTTTCCTGCACCTGGTAGCCCCTCAGGTGGCTATCTTTTCAGGCCGAAGGTATGGCCGGCAACAATTTCCCCATCCGAAAATCGTAGACCGCTATCAAAAGCTTGGCTGTCTAATTTACCGCACCGATCGTGACGGAGCAATTACGGTTGAGACGGATGGAGTCGAGCGCAGGTTTTTAACCTATGCGAAAGTCTTTGAAAACATGGCAGGATATCCCTCATGGTTGAAGATATCTTCAGAAGATTATTCACAGCAGTCTCCTACCTCGGACTGATCATCGCCCTGTCCGCAGTCATCGAATGCTCTGCTGCTGGAAGGGGGGCTAGGTGTTGCTGGCAGGGCCAGCCAGACACTGGCTGCTTTCAGGCTAGGATAGCGGCTAGAGGAGCAGCTTGCCAGCCTGAGGGGACAGCTTATGAGGCCTCTCAATATACGTTTTCGGAAAACCACTCCCCATCTTGCGGCTGGCTTAAAATCACCACTGCCCACTTTGTGATCCACTATCTGCCTGTGGATGAATACTTTTCAAAAGAGCTAGCCTCACTGGCCGAGCGAGCCTATACTTCAATCGCTGACCATCTTGATCTTCACCCAAGTCAGAAAATTGATCTCTATTTGGCTGACTCACGAAAGCTCTTCACCCAGCTTCAACCATCGCCTCGGTGCAAGGTGAGTGAGCAGGCCATAGGACTTGCCTACCCGCACCTGTCCCGCATCCTGCTCCTGTCACCCCGAGCGGCCCCTGCCGGAGCCATTGATCTTGAAAAAACGTTCCGTCATGAGCTTACCCATATAATCCTCGGAGCATCCTCATCTAGCCCGCTCACTCCCATTCCCCACTGGTTCAATGAGGGTTTAAGCATGCTCGAGGCCAAAGAATGGGGCTGGCACTATCAGCTCCTTTTGAGCCGCATCTGTCTAACAGGCCGTTTCATCTCCTTTGGCCAGCTTGACCAATCCTTTCCGACTGATCCTGATCAGCTTCAGATCGCCTATGCTCAGAGCATCAGCATGATAACCTTTATTCTTGATAAGTATGGGGAGGATGCCTTGCGGACCACAGCTCACCTTATGCTGCGGCGGGCAGAGGGGCTTGATTCGGCTCTGCGCCAGGCTCTTGGAGTCAATCTTGATGAGCTTGAGGCTCGCTGGAAGAGACACCTTCGGCTGGTCTATACCTGGGTTCCGATTTTGACCAGCTCCGGGGCCTTATGGTTTATCATCAGCCTGATTTTTCTCTTTGGTTATTATCGGAAAAGGAAGGTCTCACAGGAAAGGCTCTCTTATTGGGAAGAGGAGGAGATTGAGGAGTGGTTGAGAAAGCAGCTTGATGATTTAGATTTACGGTAATAATAATTGCAAGTTAACAAAATGAAAAATCAGAAAATAGCAGAAAGAAAATAAAAAATTCGAATAATCGGCCTAAATAGTCATAAAAAGCTCTCTATTATCTTTTTTACACCTTGTTTTTTGATTAGAAGAGCATTATATTATTAGCACTCACATAAGGTGAGTGCTAATAAGCCAAGGGATAGATGTTAATAATCTGATTTTTATTCCCTTAAGTTACAGGAAGGAGGTGGGTTGATCCCGTTCTCGTTTATATATCATCATATATATCATCACCTATATATCATCACCGCAGCTCTCCTAGGGCTTTGCGGATCAAAAAATTGACCTTAAACAAGCTGTTTAACGGAAAGGAGTCCTGATACTATGAACATAAAACCATTGCATGACAGAATCCTGGTAAAGCGCGTCGAGGTTGGGGAACAGGTTCGTGGCGGTATTATTATCCCCGACACAGCCAAGGAAAAGCCTATGGAGGGGAAGGTTATCGCCGTAGGCGGCGGCAAAATTAAAGATGATGGAACCAAGATTCCTCTTGATGTCAAAGTCGGCCAGCGGATCCTTTTTGGCAAGTATGCCGGCACAGAAGTCAAAATTGATGACGAAGAATACCTCATCATGCGCGAGGATGATGTCTTAGGAATCATTGAAGAGTAACTATATCATCTTTAATATAAACCGCTTACTCTATGCAGGAGGAGAAGATCAATGCCCAAGCAACTTATTTATGATGAAGAGGCACGAGGTGCAATTCTGAGAGGTGTAAACAAGCTGGCCGATGCGGTCAAGGTAACCCTTGGTCCCAAAGGTCGGAATGTAGTTCTAGATAAAAAATTCGGCTCTCCTACCATTACCAAGGATGGAGTTACGGTAGCCAAGGAGATCGAATTAGAGGACCCATTTGAAAATATGGGTGCTCAGATGGTCAAGGAAGTCGCCTCCAAAACCAGTGATGTGGCTGGAGACGGCACCACAACAGCGACTGTTCTGGCCCAGGCTATCTATCGCGAGGGCGCCAAGAATGTTACTGCTGGAGCCAACCCAATGGCCCTGAAGCGAGGAATTGAAAAGTCGGTCGAGGCTGCTGTGGCCGCGATCAAGGCTTTGAGCAAGCAGACTCGCAGTAAGAAAGAAATCGCCCAGGTAGGCACCATCTCGGCCAACAATGATTCGACCATCGGTGATCTAATTGCCGAGGCCATGGATAAGGTTGGCAAAGATGGCGTTATTACCGTTGAGGAAGCAAAGGGCATGGAAACCTCACTGGAGTTTGTCGAGGGGATGCAGTTTGACCGTGGATATCTGTCCCCATACTTTGTAACTGATCCGGAGAGGATGGAGGTTGTTCTGGAAAATCCGGCCATTCTCCTGCATGAGAAAAAAATCAGCAATATGAAAGACTTATTGCCTATCCTTGAGCAGATTGCCAAGATGGGCAAGCCCCTCCTGATCGTAGCCGAAGATGTCGAGGGAGAGGCCTTAGCTACCCTGGTAGTCAATAAACTCAGGGGAACCTTAAGTGTAGCCGCGGTCAAGGCCCCTGGTTTTGGCGACCGGAGAAAAGCCATGCTGGAGGATATTGCCATACTGACTGGTGGTAAAGTTATCTCCGAGGACCTTGGAATCAAGCTTGAAAACGTCAGAATTGATGACCTTGGTCAGGCCAAGAAGGTAACCATAGATAAAGATAATACCACCATTGTTGAAGGAGCTGGCAGACCCTCTGATCTTGAAGGCCGAATCAAGCAAATCAAGCTCCAGATTGAGGAAACCACTTCTGATTATGACCGCGAAAAACTCCAAGAGAGACTGGCCAAACTGGTAGGCGGGGTAGCGGTGATCAAGGTGGGTGCGGCTACGGAAACAGAAATGAAAGAGAAAAAGGCCAGGGTCGAGGATGCCATGAATGCTACTCGGGCGGCGGTAGAAGAGGGTATCGTGCCCGGCGGCGGCGTGGCTCTGCTAAGAGCCATTCCAGCTATTGATAAGCTGGATCTGAAAGATGATGAGCTCGTTGGAGCAAACATCGTCAAGAGAGCCTTAGAGGAGCCAATTCGCCAGATCGCTTCTAACGCCGGTATGGAGGGCTCGATTGTCGTTCAGAGAGTCAAGGAAGCTGAAGGGGCCTTCGGATTCAATGCCGAGACGAATAAATACGAAGACCTGATCGAAGCGGGCATCATTGATCCGACCAAAGTAACCAGAACCGCTCTGCAAAATGCGGCTAGTATTGCTGGCCTGATGCTGACCACTGAGGCCTTGATTACTGATATCAAGGAGGAGGAAAAAACTCCATCTATGCCCGGCGGTGGCGGTATGGGCGGAGGAATGTATTAAGAAAAAGGCTGTTTTTCAGCTTGAAAAACCGCTCTTTGATTTTCTGGCCAAGAGCCCCTTGGGAAAAGGGGCTCTTGGCTTTATTATTAAATGGTCCTTTATTTAAATAGTGTTTTCGCTAACAAAGGGCGCAAGCTGGGAGCGGGCACAAGGTCTGCCCCTACAATTGATAGCGTAATTGAATCCGCGGCGCAACTTGTGTTACGCACTTAGCGAAAGAACTATTAGATGAGGACATAAAAAATAAGATATGAAAAAAATTTTATGTTCCTGCCCTATACCTTAAAATTCTTACCTTGACAATGCAAACAAGGGGACTAACTAAGCAAAATTTTTCACACTGATTCTTTTTTTCACCTATCCTCATCTTCTCTGGCTAAAGGACCTTTTTCAATCCTGCCCCAAATCAAAAAATTATCAATATAACATATTGAAAAATATAATAAATTTGTTGCTGCTGCCCTTTAAAATCTCTCATGGAATCAAAAAAATTTTCGCCTCATCTGCCGCCCTAAAAACAAAGGTGGCAATTATATTGCATATTTTCTCTCTTCGGAGAGCTAAGTGCATTTTTATGGAGGACATTGAGAGATCAAACTTGCGAATTATAAAATTTGAGTTATAATGAGGATAATTTTTAAATCTTGCAATAGCTCAAATAATTAATCAGGATGGTTAATGGTGAACGCTCTTATTTATTAGCTGCCATCTGAGAGATATAATCCTAATAAGAGCTAAGCCCCTTCGAGGGTTTATAGTTGTTCTGATATACTTTGAGGGTTTATGGTGTCTAATATATAAGAGCGATGGTGAATAGTCTTCGGCTCGGCGGCAGGTGATGTTCTCCAAAAGGTGATGTTCTCCATCTGACTTTGAGATTTAAAAATATTATCAAAGCGGACTAATACACGGGTTAGGGTGTTTAGGGTGTTAATACGGGTTAGGGTAGGTATATAAGGAAGGGGTTAAAGAGCAGGATGCTGGCCAAATACTTAAAAGCCTCCTCAGATAAGATCTTGTTTCCGCTTGGCAAGAAAATTCCCCCCTGGATTTCTCCAAATCAAATAACCAGTCTGGGACTGATTCTTAGCCTTTTGGTCGGCATTGTCTTTAGCTTAGGAAAAATTCGACTTGCAGGGTTTCTCCTTCTGGTTACTGGTTTTTTTGATTTGCTCGATGGCGCCTACTCCAGATCAAAAAATAAAGTTAGTAAATTCGGAGCGTTTTGGGATTCAACGGTCGATCGATATTCTGATCTGATAATCATGGGCGGCATCACCATGTATTTTGCTCAGACCAATCAACTTTTGTATGTTCTCCTGAGTATCTTAGCAACAGCCGGGTTTATGATGATAAGTTACACCAAAGCGAGAGCAGAAAATATCATACCGGCCTGCAATGTGGGTCTTATGGAACGACCAGAAAGAGTATTGGTTCTGTCAGCCGGATCACTTATGAATCATCTAAAGCCGACGCTTTGGCTCTTGGTGATCCTCTGCCACCAGACCGCGATCCAGCGTATCTGGTTCACCTACAAAAAAATCAGGTATGAGGAATAAAAAGGGGTTCAGAAAGAAGTAGTAGAAGAGGAGAAGGCTACCATGGAAGCATTTAATTCTTACGGTTTCTTTTTTAAAGAAAACCTTGACTGTATCGATGATGACTGCCTTGAATTTGAATCCGAACGCGGCTCACAATCTTTGAGTGATACTTCGCACGGACATGAGGACGACTGCGACCTTGAGGACCTAGAGGCTAAGGATGAGGATTCGGTAATTCTTGAAGAAACTGACAATCAGGTGAGGGTCTATCTCAAGGAAATCGGCAAGGTCCCTCTTTTGGATAAAAATGAAGAAATTGAACTTGCCAAGAGAATCGCCCAAGGTGACCAAGAGGCAAAGGAGTTATTAATCAAAGCTAATCTGCGCCTGGTAGTCAGTATAGCTAAAAAATATATCAACAGCGGACTTCCATTTCTCGATCTAGTTCAAGAAGGCAACATCGGATTGATGAAGGCCGTAGAAAAATTCGACTACCGTAAGGGATGCAAATTCAGCACCTATGCCATCTGGTGGATTCGTCAGTCAATAACCAGAGCTTTGGCTGACAAGGGGCGGACCATCCGAATTCCGGTTCACACCCTTGACGCCATAAAAAATATGATGAAAAGCCACCAGAGATTAACCCAGGAGATGAAAAAGGAGCCTACTATAGCTGAAATTGCCGCCGATATGGGAGTTTCCGTCCAGAAAATACACGAGTTAATCGGGATTATCAAAAATCCCATCTCTGTTGAAACCCCTATCGATGAGCTGGGAAACTATAATATTGTCGATTACATCGAGGATAAAAACAGCGCATCTCCCATAGATACGGTTTTTGACGTTAATCTTATCGAGCAGATTCAAAAAGTTCTCAAGACCCTGACCAAACGGGAGAAAACCATCATTGAGATGAGATACGGCATCGGGACCCATAAAGAGCAGACCCTGGAAGAGATCGGTAAATACTTTCATCTTACTAGGGAGAGAATTCGGCAAATCGAGGAAAAGGCTCTACAGCGGCTCAAACAGCCAAATAGAATTTCACCGCTGTTAGACTTTATCAATAAATCATAACCCTTATAAATCTATAAGGCCATTAAAGGTTTAAGATTTTGAGGATGAGGGTGTGAGAGATTCTATCTAACCCTCATCCTCAAGCCTTGAGGGCCAAGAATCTAGCCGCGAACTTAAAGAGCGGCTCATGGCTCTCATCCTTAAGCCTAGGGGGCAAAGAGGGGCTGGTGCATGATGCTCTTATTATCCTCTTGAATTATTATTAACGCTCTTATATATCAGACACCATAAACCCCCGAAGGGGCTTAGCTCTTATTAGGGTTATGTCTCTCAATGGTAGCTAATAAATAAGATCGATTATTAAATATCATCCTCATTAAATATTATCCTCAACGAATAGCTTATCCAATAAAGACCTTTTTATTAGAACTGTACTAAAAATTACTTGCCAGAATAAACTCTAATCTAGATCTTGATATTGAGTTGTCAAGAAGCAAAAAAAACATATTGATAAACAAAGTCAGGTGTAGTATAATAATTTTTCGCTATTCTATCATTAATATGAGGAGAAAAAAGACGATGAATAAAAAAAGGTTTATTATACCGGGAATTCTCGGATTGTGTCTCATTTCCGTATTTATCGGGATCATGATCGCCTCGCAATTCAACTGGACGGGAAGCAGCACTGCTGTTCAAATAGAGACCAATGCAAAACTAAAGGAATCGTCCGCGGCTGTTGAATCCCAAGGGGCCTTCATTCCCGGCAATATCTTCGTTAAGATCGCCAAGGAGGCAAATCCTGCGGTCGTTTACGTCAGCTCCACCCAGGTAGTCAAAAATTTTCAATTCCGCGCCCCAATGAACGACCCTTTTCGGGATTTTTTTGGTGACGACTTTTTCAATAAATTCTTTGGTATACCAAAAGGTGACCTAAAGAGAAAAAGCCTGGGATCAGGTTTTATCATCAGCAAGGATGGCTATATTTTAACTAACAACCATGTGGTCAAGGATGCCGAGGATATCAAGATCACCCTGACCAGTAAAAACGAGTACGAAGCCAAGATCGTCGGCTCTGATGAAGATATGGATATAGCTCTTCTGAAAATCGAGACTAAGGAGGATCTGCCGGTAGTCAGGCTCGGAGACTCTGACCGGCTGGAAATTGGCGAATGGGTTGTGGCCATTGGAAACCCCTTTGGTTTGGAACACACAGTAACTGCTGGAATTGTAAGCGCCAAATGGAGACCTATCGGGCAAGGGCCATACGATTCCTTTATTCAGACTGACGCGTCTATCAATCCGGGCAATAGTGGTGGCCCACTACTCAACATCAGGGGAGAAGTGGTTGGCATCAACACGGCCATCACGGCTGAAGGGCAGGGAATTGGGTTTGCCATCCCGATCAATATGGTCAAAGAGGTCATGGCGGAGCTGAAAGAGAAAGGAAAGATCACCAGAGGATGGCTTGGCTTGGTGATTCAAAAGGTTACTCCTGATCTGGCCAAGTCCTTCGGATTAAAAGAGAACCGAGGGGCTCTGGTAGCTGAGGTCGTGGAAGGGAGTCCGGCGGACAAGGCGGGAATCAAACAGGGAGATGTGATCATCTCGTTTAACGGAAAAGAGATCAATGAATACACCGACCTATCCAGAATGGCTGGGCTTACCCGTCCGGGAACCAAGGTGCGGCTAGAGCTGATTCGTGATATGAAAAAGAAGGAAGTAGAGGTGGAAATCGGGACCTTCAGCAGTGAGGCCGCGGTAGCCAAGGGGCCTGTAGAAACCGAATTGGGCATGACTCTACAGAATATTACACCAGAGCTGGCCGACCACTTTGATTTGTCTGAAACTAGCGGTGTTCTGGTTACTAATGTTATTCCAGGCAGTGCGGCAGACAAGGCAAATATTCGCCGTGGGGACATAATTATAGAAGTTAATCGACAAAAAGTGGCCAATGTCAGTGAATTCCAGAAGATAGCCAAAAAGAATAAGAAGACCTTGCTCCTCCTTATCAAACGTGAGGACCATTTACTTTACACCGCTATTAAGGAGAAATAAGTAACTATAATTTTTGCATTTTCTGTATCCCTTGCGCAAGCAGGGATACGGCCCCATAGTTATAAATTATAGTTATAAACTATACTTTTGCACTTTTTCTCTGAACCCTTGATTTTGTTTGGTATGAAAGATAATTTTCAAGAAGTTCAAGGCATGGGGAGAGTTCTGCAAAAGTGTAGTTTTAAGGAGAAATAAATAGACCTGGTTTTTTCGGTTTGAACTATTCGCAGATTGTTATTGCTTACAAATAAAAAAGGGACAAAATGGGTTATGGTAATTTCAACTAATCCGTGAAGTCCCTTTTTCATTTATTTTTTTCCTTTTTTCATTTAGTTCATGGTCATTTTTTCATTTGTTTCATGTATTTCATGGTCAGTGGATTTTCAGGGAGGATTGAGTGGTGGATTATGATATCCGCAGCATAAATGAAAAGGTGCGGGAAGAGAGTGCCTTCGTTGAGGCGATCTTTCGGGAACTCGAGAAGGTGATTGTTGGCCAGCGCCCTGTGCTGGAGCGGATGCTCATTGGGCTGCTCTGCAATGGACATATTCTTCTGGAAGGTGTGCCAGGCCTGGCCAAGACTCTATCAATTAAAACGATTTGTCGAATTATCAAAACCAAATTCCAGCGAATTCAGTTTACTCCTGACCTTTTGCCGGCAGATCTTGTCGGGACCATGATCTACAACCAAAAAGATGGCAGTTTCGTCCCCAAAAAGGGGCCGATCTTTGCTAATATTATCCTAGCCGATGAAATAAACCGCGCTCCAGCCAAGGTGCAAAGCGCACTCCTTGAAGCTATGCAGGAGCGGCAGGTAACCATTGGGGATCAAACTTATCCCTTAGAGGATCCCTTTCTTGTCCTAGCCACCCAGAACCCAATCGAGCAGGAGGGCACTTATCCCCTGCCAGAGGCCCAGGTAGACCGCTTCATGCTCAAGGTCCACCTCACCTATCCTAGCCGAAAGGAAGAGCGGCAGATCCTTGATCGGATGGCCGGGGGAGAGGATATCCCTATATGCCAGGTGATCTCACCAGAGGATATTATTCGGGCTCGGGCTGTGGTTAATGAGATTTATGTTGATGACAAGATCAAAGACTATATCATTGACATTGTCTTTGCTACCCGTGAGCCGCGGCAGTTTGGGCTTGACTTTGACGGCCTGATCGAGTATGGCGCATCACCACGAGCCACCATCTATCTTACTCGGGCAGCTAAAGCGCACGCGTTCCTACGCCGGCGAGGATATGTTACTCCCGAAGACATCAAGGCTCTCGGCCTGGATGTCCTGCGTCACCGGGTCATTGTTACCTATGAGGCAGAGGCTGAAAACATCACCTCAGAGGAGATCATCCGCAGGATTTTTGATAAGATCGAAGTTCCTTGAGCCAAAAAATTATGCTTCCCAGGGAAATCATTCAAAAAATCAAACAGATCGAAATCCGCACCAATCGCCTGGTCAATGACCTCTTGGCTGGTGAATACCACAGTGTCTTTAAAGGCCGGGGGATCGACTTTGCCGAGGTGCGCGAATACCAGATGGGAGATGACATCAGGGCTATCGACTGGAATGTTACCGCCAGGACCGGACACCCTTATGTCAAGCAGTATCGGGAAGAGCGGGAGCTTACGGTGATGCTGCTGGTGGATGCAAGCTCATCGGGTGAATTCGGGACCACTCAGCAGATGAAAGGCGAGATAGCGGCTCAAATCTGCGCCTTGCTGGCTTTTTCAGCTATCAAAAACAATGATCGGGTAGGGCTGATCATTTTTTCCGACAAGATTGAAAAGTTTATCACCCCAAAAAAAGGGAAAAAGCATGTCTTGCGACTGATACGGGAGCTCCTTTATTTTCAGCCTCAGGGCAGGCAAACTAACCTGAGTGCGGCGCTCGAATTCTTATATAAGGTTGCTAGGCGAAGATGCGTCGCCTTTCTTGTTTCTGACTTTTTGGGCTCAGATTACCGCAAGGCTCTTGAGATTGCGGCTCAAAAACATGACCTGATCGCCATCGCCATCACTGATCCGCGGGAGATGGAGCTTGTAGATGTCGGATTGCTCGAGCTACAAGATGCTGAATCTGGAGAAACCATCCTGATCGATACCTCGGATCAGGTGCTGCGGCAGATGTTTCTTAAGGCTAGTGATCAGCGCCGGGCAGAGCGACAGAAACTTTTCCGCTCCCTGAGCCTTGACTCCATCGAAGTAATGACTGACCGGCCCTATGTGGATGAGCTAAATAAGTTTTTCCGAACGAGGGCGAAAAGACAGCGATGAGGAAGAAATCGCCAGTTTACCACCTTACAGTCAGTTTACCACCTCCACTAAATTACTTTCTGGTGCTGTTCAGCGCTATGGCCCTAGCCTGGATGCTGATGGCAGCAGCCTGCCAGCAGCCCACCCTAGCTGCTGCTCCCCCTGCCAGAATCAGGGCTTTGAACAGCCAGGGAGGCCAAAAGGGACAGCCTTCAGCCCCTGGAAAGAGTGCTGATACTGATATTGATATTAGGGATATCAAACCGCCACTTGAAATGAAAATAAACTGGATTCCCTCCCCCGGGGTGCTCCTTTGGGGAGCAGTTGGCTTGGCCCTGATTCTCTTGACTGTCTTTTTGGGGATCATCGCCTTTCGAAAAAAGAAGACTTCGCCCAAGAGTAAGCCAAAGAGTGAATCTATCCCCTTGCTGCCAGCTCATGAGGTTGCTTTAGCTGAGTTAAAAAAGCTGTGGGATGATTTTAGCCAAAATAGCCAGAGCGAGGAGAAGATAAAGGAGTTATATATTCGCATATCTGAGATTATCCGCATCTACCTTGCTGGGCGCTATAAGATCAGTGCTCTTGAGGCTACGACCGAAGAGCTTTTGGATGAGCTTTCAAAGCTTTCACTCCATGTTCAGGATCGGATGCTAATCTCGGATTTTCTGACTAGATGCGATCTGGTTAAATTTGCCAGGCATAGGCCTCAAATGACAGAAACAGAGCAAAGCTATCAAATGGCTGTTGAGATCATTGACCGGACAAGGCCGGTTATCGAAAACAGCAAGATTCCTGCTGACAATGCCGGCAAGGAAATGGCTGAGGGCCCTTACGTCCACCACAGGCCGCGGTAGGCAGCAGAAGCTTTAAGTAACTATGCGCTTTCTGTATGGATATCAACTGCTTTGGCTTCTTATCATTCCGCTCATGGTTTTCTTCTACCGGAGCAAAAAGCGAAGGAAGGCAAGCCTTCGCTTTTCAGACATCAGCCTGCTGAAGCAGATTTGCCCATCACGGTCACTCAGGTGGCGGCACTTAGTATTTATCCTCAAGGCGGCGGCCATAGCCCTGATTATTATCGCCCTAGCCCGGCCACAGTTGGGGAAAAGGAATCGTGATGTGATCACCGAAGGGATTGATATTATATTGACCATTGATATTTCTGGCTCCATGCAGGCTGAGGATTTCAAACCTAAAAATCGGCTGCATGTGGCTAAACAGGTAGTCTCCGAGTTCATCAGGGGGCGGGATTCAGACCGAATCGGCATGGTTATTTTTGCTGGACAGGCCGTTACTCAATGCCCATTGACTTCGGATTACAGTGTCTTGCTAAGCCTGCTAGAGAATGTCCAGATCGGCATGTTGGAAGATGGAACAGCGATCGGGATGGCCCTAGCCACCAGCGTCAATCGGCTCAAGGATATGGAGGCCAAAAGCAAGGTAGTGATTTTACTTACCGATGGCCAAAACAACCGAGGCGAGATTGATCCCCTCACTGCCGCCCGCATAGCTCAGTCCCTGGGTATTAAGGTATATACGGTCGGGGTCGGACGTGAGGGAGGAGCGCCAATCCCAGTCTATGACCCTATCTATGGCAAGCGGTATCTGGTCGGCCCGGATGGTCAGCTGATACTGACTCAAATGGATGAGGAAACCTTGAAGGAAATAGCCCGTCTTACGGGGGGAAAGTATTTTCGGGCGGTAGATAGGGATAGTCTCAAAAAAATTTATCAGCAGATTGACCGGCTTGAAAAAACAAAGAGAAAGGTCAAGCATTATATGGAGTATCGGGAATTGTTTCAGTATCTTGTAGCTGCGGCCCTCTTCTTTATGACCGCAAGCTTTCTCCTTGAGAATACAAGATTCAGGACGATACCATAACATGAAATTCGCTGATCCGAACTGGCTCTATCTTTTGATTATCATCCCCTTGCTGGCACTTTTCTCTGCCTGGGCAGGCAGAAGGAGGCAAAAGGCTATAGAGCGGTTTGGCAATCCGCTCATCCTGCAAAAGCTCTCAACTTCCTCTTCTGGCCTAAAAAAGCCTGCCCGAAAGCTTATTCTTTTCCTCTCAGGGGTATTGTTTCTCATTTTAGCTCTGGCTCGTCCTCAGTGGGGAGCCAGAATGCTGACTATTCAACGCCAAGGGATTGATATTATGATCGGCCTCGATACCTCAAAGAGCATGTTGGCTGAGGATATCAAACCATGCCGGCTGGAGAGAGCCAAACATGAGATCGCCAGCCTGATCGATAAATTACGCGGAGACCGAATTGGCCTGCTCTGCTTTGCTGGAGACAGTCTAATTCAATGCCCACTGACCCTAGACCATGCAGCCGCCAAAACACTGCTGAAAATTATTGACACGCAAACCGCTCCCCTCGGGGGAACCGCTATCGGCCAGGCTATCCAAACGGCCAGGAAGGCTTTTGTCCAAGGGGAGCAAAAGTATAAGGTACTTATCCTGCTGACTGATGGAGAGGATCATAACAGCCAACCTATCGAAGCGGCTAGGGAGGCGGCCAAGGATGGAATCAAAATCTATACCATCGGCATTGGATCAAAAACCGGTGAGCCTATCCCAATTAGAGACCAAAATGGAGCCCATCTTGGCTATCAGAAGGATCAATCGGGGCGGATTATTATGTCCAAGCTGGATGAGGCTACCCTGGAAAAAATCGCCACCATAACCGGGGGAAAATATTATCCTGCATCTGGGGCTGAGATGGCACTTGACAAGGTGTATCAGGAGATAGCCAATATGGAGAAGAAAACTCTCCAATCGAAAAAGTATCTCCAGTACGAGGATCGATTCGGATACTTTTTATTTCCGGCCCTATGCCTTTTTCTCATGGAATTTTTCTTTGGGGATCAGCGCAAAAAGAAAGCCCAAAGGGGAGGCCGTTTTGAATAACCATCTGGCATCTGCCATAAAAAATGCTATAAAAACCATAAAAAAGAGAGCAAAACTAAAAGAATACAGAGGTTCAAAGGGGAGTTTTGCCGTATTGCTGCTTTCTTTCGGCCTGCTGGCTCTATTTTTTACCACTGTCCCAAGCTCCTCTCTTGCCTGGACAAACCCTTTTAGCAACAAAACTAGCCAAGGGAATAAGCTCTATGCTCAGGGAAAGTATGAGCAGGCCCTTCAGAAATACCTCGATGCCCAGATCGATCATCCTGACTCAGAGGTGCTGCACTTTAATATCGGCAACATCTTATTCAAGCAGCAAAAATACCAGCAGGCAGAGGAAGAATACCGTAAGGCAAGCGAGTCGAAAGATCGCCTCATACAGGCCAAAGCCCACTATAATCTTGGAAATTGCAAATTCCGCCAAAATGACTTTGCCAGCGCGGCCCAGCAGTATCAAAAGGCCCTTACCCTTGATCCAAATGATCAGGATGCCAAATTCAATCTAGAGCTGGCTAAGAAGAAACTTAATGAGATGGCTAAAAACCAAACGGAGCAAAAGGAGCAGGAAAATCAAAAAGAGAAGCAGGACCAAAAAGGTCAACAAAAACAAAATGATAAAGAGCAAGGCCAGCAGAAGCAGCCGGATCATGCGACGGCGGCTTCTGGCAGCCAAGATAATAGGGGCCAAAAATCGGCTCAGAAAGACCCAAATCAATCACCTCAGAAAGACCAAAACCAATCATCCCTAACCCACAATCAATCGCCTCTAAACCAGGCTAAAAATTTACAGGGGGAGGATAAAAGCCAGCAGCCGCAGCCCCAGCCACAAGAGGGGAAGGATTCGGCCCAAGGTGGTGGGCTGAACGCTGAAAAGCAGGCGCAAGAGGGTGCTTCTTCTGACACGATGAGCCGACAAGAGGCTCTCATGATTTTGCAGCCGCTGGATGAGCGGGAGAAAGCCGCTCTCAGGCAACTTTGGCTGATGCAGCAGCAGCGACAGCAGTCGGAGAGGCAGAGTGAGGTTGAATATGACTGGTAAGAGCACAAAACCGATTAAGAACAAGACGCTGATAAAAATTATGTGGCCGCCACATGCCGCTAGGGTGATCTTTCTCATTCTATTTTCTCTGCTTCTTGCGGCCACCGCGGCAGGATCGGCCCAGGCTCAGTCGGTTTCAATTCAGGCTTCAGTTGATAAGACCGAACTTAGCCTCGATGATCATCTCTCCTTGTCTGTAGTCATTGAGGGCTCAAACATTGGCTCTCTACCTGATCCTGAGCTTCCTGATCTTTCGGGCTTTTCAATAGTCAATTCCTATCAAGGGTCAAATTTTTCCTGGATTAATGCAAAAATCTCCGTCTCAAAAACTATAAAATATATCTTAAGACCTGAAACCGTTGGCAAACTGACAATTGGGGCGATCAAGCTTTCTCATGATGGGAAAACCTATAAGACCGAGCCGATCAGCGTAGTTGTATCCCGCTCTGCTCCGCAGGGGCGGTCCTCACCAGCCCCATCCCCACCATTTTCTCCAAGGCAGCCCTCACGGCCCCTGTCTCCTCCATCACCCTGGCCAGTCGATCCTTGGGCTGAGGAAGAGGAGGAGCGTCCAGCCAGGGGGAATATTTTTATTACCCAAACGGTAAACAAACACAAGGTCTACGTAGGCGAGCAGGTGATTTTAACCTTCAGCTTCTTCCGCCGGATAGATTTGTGGCAAAGTCCTACCTACCAGCCCTCGCCTCTGGAAGGCTTCTGGGTGGTAGAGCTTGATACACCGGACAGGGCTGAAATCAAAACAATTGACGGGCTTCCCTACCGGGTTCAGGAAATCAAAAAAGCCCTATTTCCTATAAAAGCGGGTAAATATACCATTGGGCCAGCCACCCTCACTTATCAGACAGGATTTTTCTCACCTCCCCGAAGACTGAAAACAGAGCCGATCTCAATCGAGGTCATTCCCCTGCCAGAGGAGGGAAAGCCAGCTAACTTTAGCGGTGCGGTTGGGAAATTTACCCTCTCGGCCCAGGTAGACACTCCAAAGGGAATCCAGAACGAGCCCATCACCCTACATGTCAAAATCAAGGGGGTCGGCTACATCGAAGGCCTCCCAGAACCTGAACTTTCTCCTCTTGAGGGTTTCCAGAAATATGATACGACCACTACCCAAAATCTTATTAAGCAAAACGAGCTGCGGGGTGAAAAATGCTTCGACTTTCTCCTGATTCCACGCCTTGCGAGGAATCTGCAAATCCCATCGCTCCATTTTTCCTTCTTCAACCCTGAGGATGGACGGTACCATACCCTAAGCACTGATCCTATTTTGGTATCAATTGCTCCGGCGGCGGCCGGGGAAAGTGCAACCGCGGCGGCAGGCTCTGGCTCTTCTTTCGGCAGCAGCGGTGGGCTCAGGGGGAGTAAACAGGAGGTCAGGCCAAGCCAGATGGATATCCGATATATTAAAGAAATTGAGGCCAAATCTTTAAAAAAAAGTTTATTTCTCTTCCGTAATAAAGTATTCTTAAGCTTTCTGCCAGCTCCGCTCCTTTTGCTTATTGTCTGTTTCCTGCTGGATCGCCGGATGAGGAAATTCCAGTCGGATCAACGCTATGCACGGCTTAGGCGGGCCGGACGGCTAGCTAGGAAAAAGCTTGCCGAGGCAGTCCGGCATGACAAAAGAGGTGAGGAGAAGGAGTTTTATGCTGCGGTTTCAAAGTCTTTGACTGAGTATGTGGCTGACAAGCTCAACCTTCAGGCCGCAGGGCTTACCAGCCAGCAGATGATCGAGCAGCTTTCAGCCCTAGGAGTTACTGAAGAGGTATTGAACCGATTGCAACACTGCCTCGATGAATGCGATTATGCCCGTTTTGCTCCGGCAACCAGTAACGGACAGGACAGAAAGAACCTGCTGACCGAGGCCGAGGAGGTCGTCGTCAGCCTTGAAAAAGCTATCGGAGAGAAAAAATGAGTAAAGAAAACCTTTGGTTTCAAGCTCGTGTTTTTCTTTTTCTTCTTCTTTTCATTCAATCTTGCCTGATCATCTGGACCAGGCCATCGCTGGCCTGGGGGGGAGCATCATCATCATCAACCAGCGATCAGCTCCGGCAGATTAATGATCAGCTTCGGCAGGCTCATGAGTATTACCGAAGAGGAGAATATGACTTGGCCGCCGGGAGCTATCTTGATCTTATTCACAGAGGGTATCAAGATGCCGCCATCTTCTATAACCTGGGAAATGCTTATTTCAAAAAAGGAGAGCTTGGATGGGCCATTCTCTTCTATGAAAAGGCGAGACGGCTTCTCCCTAGGGATGAGGACATTAGGGAAAACCTGACTTATGCTCATTCCCTAACCATTGATAAGATCGAATCAAAACCCTCCGAGTTGCTCTCCCTAGTGGATAAAGCGATCAACTTTTTGAGCCCAAATGAGCTGACCGTAGCTGCGGCAAGTATCTACCTTATTCTGATAGTTATTGGAATGCTGATTATCTGGAAAAAAGAACATCCGGTCAGAAAGAGACTGCTTTGCCTCCTGGCCATCTTTGCGACTATCTTCATCCTGGCCGCGGGGGTGCTCTTTTATCGGATCTGGGAACTTGAGGTCGCCCAAATTGGTGTTATCACAGCCAAGGTGGTTGAGGTTAAAAGCGGTCCAGAAGAAAATCTAGCCACTCTTTTTTCCCTACATGAAGGAACAACCTTTTCAATTCAGCAGCAAAGGGGGGATTGGCTTCAGATTGCGATTAAAAATGGATTGAATGGTTGGGTTCAGAGTAAAGATATTCAAAAAATTTCATTTTAACTTATCTTATCTTATCTTATTATATTACTTATACTACCAAGAGTCTTATTTTATACTACCAAGAGAAAGGAAAGGATGGTATGATCACTGTAACTAATCTTACCAAGAGATATGGTCCAACTCTAGCTGTTGACAATATCTCTTTTGAGGTCAAAAAGGGAGAAATCCTCGGATTTCTAGGGCCGAATGGAGCCGGGAAAAGCACCACGATGAGGATTCTGACCTGTTACATGCCTCCTGATGAAGGCAAGGCCACGGTGGATGGACTAGATACTATTGAGGATTCACTCAAAGTGCGTGAAAAAATCGGCTACCTTCCAGAAAACACCCCTCTGTACTACGATATGTGGGTTATTGATTACCTAAAATTCGTGGCTGAAATTCGCAAAATTCCCCCGGCTAAGATAAAAGCCCGTATTCGGGAAATAGCTCATCTGTGCGGGCTAGACAAGGAACTTAGCAAGAGTATTGGACAGCTGTCCAAAGGATATCGGCAGAGGGTAGGATTGGCTCAAACCCTAATTCATAACCCTGATGTCCTTATCCTTGATGAGCCGACCACTGGCCTTGACCCTAACCAGATTATCGAGATCCGAAGTCTGATCAAGGAGATCGGCCGAGAGAAAACCGTTATCCTCTGCTCCCATATACTACCCGAGGTGCAGGCTACCTGCAATCGAATCATTATCATTAAAGATGGTAAGATCGTCGGCAGCGGAACGCCAGAAGAGCTTGCTGCTCAGGCTCAAGGAGGAGAAGAGATCGTCTACATAACCATTAATGGGCCACAGGATAAGATTCAGGAGCAGTTGAATGCCCTAGAGGGTGTCCAAAGCTGCTGCCTTCTGGGTTCAGAAAATGGGAGTTATCGGTTTGAGGTCAAAAGCAAGCAGGGAGTGGATGTCCGAGAAGCCCTGTTTAGGCTTGTCGTAGCCAATAATTGGTCACTGACCGAATTGATGAGAACCCACATTACTCTGGAAGATGTCTTTAAACAACTTACCACTGAGGAAAATTAGCTATGAGGAATATATTTGCCATCTTTAAAAAAGAATTTCGGAGTTACTTTAACTCTCCGATCGCTTATATCTTTATCACCGCTTTTCTGGTTTTCAGCGGCTGGCTTTTTTTCCGCGGCTTTTTCCTGATTGGAGAGGCCACCATGAGACCCTTTTTCTCCATCCTCCCCTGGGAATTCCTCTTCTTTGTTCCGGCAGTAACCATGCGAATGTGGGCAGAGGAAAAAAAGCTTGGGACGATCGAGCTCCTCATGACCTTTCCACTCAACGACTATGAGATCGTTATCGGCAAATTTCTGGCCGCATTTCTCTTCCTAACGATTACCGTACTGTTGACCTTCCCTTTCCCGCTGACTCTCTTTTACCTTAACAAGCCTGATATTGGACCAATTATCGGAGGATATTTGGGAGCACTTCTCATGGGAGCTGCCTACCTGTCAATCGGGCTTTTCATCTCCAGCCTGACTGAAAATCAGATCGTGGCCTTCATTGTCAGTATCTTTACCTGCTTTGCCCTGTTTATCATCGGCGAGCAGATTGTGCTCACCGCCCTGCCAAGCTGGCTGGCTCCAATATTTAGTTTCCTTGGCTTGGGGTACCATTTTGAGAGTATTGGACGGGGAGTGATCGACTCTCGCGATCTTATCTATTATATTTCAGTCATTATCTTTTTCTTATTCCTTAACATTCGATCCGTCGAAAGCCGGAAATGGAGATAAAACTGGAGAAAACTATGGGATTAAGAAAAGTAAAATACAGTAGCAATCTTTTTCTGACTATCCTTATTCTGCTGGGGATTTTAGGAACAATTAACTTTATCTCACACCGCCACTTCATACGCTTCGATCTCACTTCCGAAAAGATGTACAGCATCTCAAAATCCACCCAGAATGCCCTGGCTAAACTGAACGACGTAGTTAACATCAAGGTGTATTTTTCCAAAGAATTGCCTCCGCAACTGGCTACCCTGAATAGCCAAGTGCGGGACATACTGGATGAATACAAGGCTTACAGCCACGGTAAGCTTTTGATCGAATTCATTGATCCTGCCTCAGACCAAAGTCTTGAGCAGCGAATGAATTTCATCGGTATCCCGAAGGTCCAACTGAATGTTTTTCAGAAGGATCAGGCTCAACTGACCAATGTTTATCTTGGAATGATGATTCTCTACCAGGATAAAAAGGAAATCATTCCCGTAATTCAGGACACCAGAAACCTTGAGTACGATCTGACCAGTGCTATTATTCGGGTTACCCAGAAAGAGCCCAAAACCGTGGGTTTCTTAACCAGCATCCCAGAGCAAGATTTCAAGGACATGACCACGCGGGTCAGGGAGGATCTTGGCAAGCAGTATACGGTGAATATTCTGGATCTAAAGAAAGAGGAAAAAATCCCCAGCTCAGTCAATACCCTAATTGTCATGGCGCCAGAGGAAACTAGCGAGCGAGCTCAATACGAAATCGACCAATTTATTATGCGCGGGGGCAAAGCCATTTTCCTCCTGGATACGATAAAAATCGACAAAAAGAACATGCTTCAGACCCAGCAGGTCAAGCACAACCTGGATGATATGCTGACCCACTACGGTGTTAAGGTCAACAACGATCTGGCCCTGGATCGCTACAGTGCTACAGTAGGATTTAATCGTGGATTTTTCAGCTTCCGCATCCCCTATCCCTTCTGGCCAAAAGCAATCGCTCAGAACCTGGATCAGAAAAGCCCGATCGTCAATAAGCTTGGCTCGATCACCTTCCCCTGGACCAGCTCCCTGGAGCTTCTGACTGGCAGGCTCAAAACCCTAGGGGCCGAAGGAACCGTTTTGGCCAAAACCTCAACTCATGGTTGGACCACCAGTGGAAGCTATAACCTTGATCCTGGCCAAAGATTTGAGATGCCCTCTGAAATGAAAAGCATTCCCCTGGCAGTCCTGGTAAGCGGAAAATTTAAAAGCTTCTTTGAAAATAAGCCGGCTCCACCAAAGACAGCCGCGGCCACACCTGAGGAGATTCAGTCCCAGGCCCAGGAGTCTCCGATCAAGGAAAGCCCCCTGACCCATATTCTGGTCGTAGGCAACTCCCGTATGATTACCGATGGTTTTTATCAGCCGGGCGAGAATGCGAGCTTCTTTCTAAACAGCGTTGACTGGCTGACCATGGGCGATGCTCTCATTGGGATTCGCTCCCGTGAAAATACCGAGCATCCCTTGAAACCCACCGAGCCCCATCAGCGGACCACCATCAGGTATATCAACATCTTCGGGGTTTCGATAATGCTCATTATCTTTGGATTAGCCAGAGCCTGGCTGAACAATAAACGAAAAACCGCATGGCTCGATAACTAAGTTTGAAGGAGATGAGAGCATGAAATTCAAAAAAACCCTGATTCTTTTTGTCGTTTTGGTTTTTTTACTTCTCATTGCCTATCTGCTGGAACGCCCCCGAGGAACAATCCAGCCATTGAGCCTGTTCCCCGATTTTACCATTGATGCGGCCAGTCTGATCCATATCCACAATCGAGGCAACAAGGATGAGGCCCCGGTTACTCTGGTCAAGAGCGGCCAGGATTGGAAGATCGAGAATGAGCAGGGATTTCCGGCTGATTCTGAACTGGTTAAAAAAGCCTTAGAATCCATATCAGAGCTAAAGAAAGCGAATAATGTAGTCTCCAAAAACCCTGAAAATCAAAAACTCTATGAGGTCGATCCCAATCAGGGTATCGAGGTCAAGGTTAGCGACGCAAAAAAGAAGAATTTGGCTAATTTTTTCGTCGGCAAGACAGGCCCGGACTTTATGAGCACCTACATCCGCAAGGCTGACTCCAATGAGGTCCTGCTGTGTGAAGGGTATCATCTACGGTCGGCTTTCAGTCGCACGGCGAAAAACTGGTACGATCTGAATATCTGTAAATTTACTCCAGAGGAAATCACCAAGATCGAAATCGCCGAGGCGGGAAGAAAACTGACCCTGAAAAAGGATAAGGAAAATTGGCAACTTACCGACCCCAATCAGCAGCAGGCACAGGCTAAAAAGAATCTGGCCGACGATATGGCCAATACCCTGTCTCGGCTTCGGGCCATTGATCTTCTCCGGGCAGAGCCGGATAAATTTGCCGAATATCAACTGAATCCGCCAGCCCGCCAGCTTACTGTCTTTCTGACCGATGGGACAGACAAAAAGATCAGCATCGGCAAGAAGAACGACCAGAACCAGTACTATGTAAAAGCGGAAAAAGATGTTATTTACCTGGTTGCCCAATACCATGTCGATCGGCTAAATAAAAGTTTCGAAGAGCTGAAAGAGCCACCCCCTCAGGCAGATCCGAACAGTGCCAAACAGCCGACAGCGGAAAATCCTGCGGCGACAGGAGAAGGGGAAACTTCAGACGCTGAAGGGAAACCGCAAGATGGATCCGCCGCAAGCACTACAGCGGCCAGCACAGGATCAGTCGCTGGGCAGGCCTCCTTCGGCGCTGGGCAGCCTACCGCGGCTAAGACACCACCTGCTGTAGCTGCACCACAGGCTCCGGAGAAGGAGAAGGCCAAATAGCTAAAACCTCAAGCCGCGAGCAGAAATTTTTCGGCCAAAACCGCATAACCCAAGGGGGCGGAAACTTCCCCCTTGGGCCCACCCCTTAAGGGGAAAAATTTATGCTAAAGTTGTGCAGGTGTATGCGCCTCCCCCAGCCCTACCCGCACAGGAAAAGAGCCATCAGGGAGAAAACCCTGGGCCCGGACCACTCCTGCGGCCCTACCTCCTGAGGAAAAGCGCCGCGTGGTGCACGCCCCGCATGGTGATACGCCCTGCATGGTGATACGGCGATGATGATCCCTAATGGCCTTGTTACCCCCTGAAAGGGAAAGCCCCTCAAAGGACAGGAGATGAGGTTATAGTGAAGAAGGCAATAAGCCTGATGATGATAAGGAGGCCGAAGATATTGCACCAAGTTGCATAAATATGCAAAGTTTTTCATATCCTCTTATTACTAAAAGTGAATAAATGAGTGAATAAATGTTTTTAAGACCTTAGGGTAAAGTAAGATTTTAAGATAAAGGTATATAATCCCCGGTTAGAAAAAGATATATATACCCAGCTTTGGCACTGAAATTGCAAAGTTAATAGTATGTTGATTTTTATCATGATGTTGGCTAGGAAAGCGTTCATAAATAACAGAGTAGAATCTTAAGAAGAGGTTAGAAATAGCATGAGGTTAGGGGAGAAGTTATTCGGTATTTTTGTAGCTATTGTCGGGATTATTTTAGCGGGGTTTAGGATGACAGAGGTTGTAGATTTAGCGTATGCCAGCAGTGGGGCGAGGGAAATCGTGTCTATGACTAAAACGGTCAGTGTGGCTAACTCTCCCCGGGTATATGATTCCATCGCTCTCAAGGTAAAAACTACGCAGCCATTCAAGGTTTGTGTGCAGGTCTATACCTCGGAAGGCGAATATTGGATTACCTATTCGTCGACCTACAGTGGATCACCAAAATACGATCAGGAAACAGGTATGATTGAGGCCAGGCTGGGACAGTCTGTAGAGAATGGACAATGGAATACCATCGAATTGAATGTAAGCTTGACCCTGCAAGAGGAGGCCTTAATCAGTGGCCATGCTCCCTTTAGCCTGCGCAATATCATGAAGATCAGCCTGCTCGGCAGCGACTTTGGGGTCCGCTACGTTAGCGTATTCTATACGGACAGCGATGGATCAAAGAAATACCAGCCTCTTGATAAGGATAGGTATGGAAGCGACAATTTCAGTCTACCAGATATTACCCCACCAAGCTACAAAAAAACCTGGCAAGGGTGGGAGTTAACCGATCCTGAGTATTTCACCATCCAATATGATGAAAATCTAGTCAGTTATCTCCAGGCTCAAGGCCCTCTGAGTGAAAGCCACTCAGAAGGCTCTTCCAGTCAAAATCGGACCGGGGATGCCGTTGTCTACTCTCCTACTGATCTGGGCAGCTCTTACTACTCTCCCTACTCAGCCCTGGGAGGATACTATGACAACTATTATGGGGCCTGGTACGGCGGCCTAGGGTATTATAACTATCTTGGTTATGGATTTCCATTCTTGTACGGCCCGTTTGGGCTTGGCTACGGCGGTCTCTTCGGCCTCGGCTACGGTCTTCTTGGCCTTGGAGGCTTATTTGGCTATGGGCTGGGTGGCTATTTCTATCCACCGCCACTATATGGGCTTGGCTACGGTCTTGGAGGGTTTGGTCTTCCCTACTCAAGCTACGGCTATCCTTATTCCCTCTATGGCGGCTTCCTCAACTCTCCACTTGGGTTAGGCTTTTCTTCTCTGCTGGGAACAGAGCTTAGCAGCTCAGATCTATTGAGCAGCCTGTCGAGTCTGCCGACCAATACCATCTCGCTGCCGACTCTTGTCCCCTCGACCAGTCAGGTGAGTTTATCCTCAATCCTGGGGTTGAGCAATCTGGGAATATCGGGGCTATCCGATATTACCGTACCGATAACTACCTATACACCCGGATCGACCACGATCACCTTGCCAGATTTGTCAAGCCTCCTCTCTTCAACCACAAGTACAATTTAAAAGGTACGAGAAAAGATAAGAGACCAGAGAAGGGGCGGGAGAGAAGGAGATGAAAGAGAAAAACGGGCGGTGGTTAGTAGGGTTATTGGGCCAGTTATGGCGGTGGTTATTGCTCGCCCTAATAGTAGTGGCCATAGGGTGGGGGACCACCAGGGCAGCGGGAGCAGCCGAGTCTTCCCCAAAGTCAGTCTATATCTTCAAGGAGCTAGAAGGCAGAGCCTATCGACAAGAGAATATTCGGCTTTCGATCAAGAGCCAGGATTCGCTGATCATTTCCCTGCGCCTTGGGACAAGCAAAGGAACAAGCCGCTGGGTAAATTTTACTACCAGCGCGGGCTCACCCTCATATCAGGCCGATTTGATCGAAATTCCTCTTGGCCGCTCTATTACCGATGGAGCCTGGCATGAGGTTGAGCTTCTCGACCTTGGGGGAATCCTTGCCCGAGGTGGAGATACCTATAACCATATCGAGAAGATCGGTATCCGAGGAACAGCTTTCCAGCTGGGGAAGATAGAGTTCTTTTCAGGGGATGCCAATGCTCCTATCAGCGTTCAGGTTATGAGCTTTGACCATCCTGAGATCTCGAACATGAATCAGTATGGCTGGTACTCGAATGACAGCAGTATAGAGGCTACCCTCCATTATCCGCCGGAAGGTGGCTATCTTGAGGTTAAGGGGAAAACATCGGCCCTGTCTCAGCAAACAACTCAAAAGCAGCAGGGTGGACAAAAGGAGGCGACAGCCTCTTCTTTCAGCCAGCTCTCTGCCAGCCAAAGCTGGTATTTCCCCTTCTCAGCCCCATCGAGCTATCCCTTTTTCTCTGATTGGACCGCAGGACCTGTCTATCCGCCCTATATACCTCCACTGCGGCCTTTTCCGCCGCTCTTTGGGCTTGGCTATCCACCAGGGACAGCGCCCTATGGCTTTGGTCCTCAGCCTGTACTCTCTTTACTGACTCTGGCTGGACTGCCGGCATACTTCAGCGATCCCAATCCGGGTTATCCCTACTCGGCAGGGGGGTATAACTTTGCCACTCTTTTTGCTACCGGCAGCAGCCCTTATCCCTTTGCCAGCCCCTTCCCTGCCCAGACTTACAGCTACCTAGCTCCTCCTCTTGCTCCGTTTGATCCGACATATAATATCTATACCTCAACCGTCACTTCTACCCTTGCTCCCACAGCTACCCTCTCCGGGCTCCTGACCGCCATCAGCATTGGTGGCGGTGGAGGAGGTGGCGGCCCAGGCTTTGCCGGCGGAGCTTTAATCTAGGGGGCAGCCTAGGAGCACAAGCCTTGAGCCACTGGGGGGGAACATGAGCCACCGGGGCGGGTTTGTTTGCAGGCAGCAAAAATCTCTACTATACCTTGAACTTATTGAAAGTTATCTTTCATACCAAACCCACTAAAAATCGAGGGTTCTTTATAGAATAGGCAAATAGCGCTCAATCTCGTAATTTGTCACCCAGGTCCGATACTGCTCCCATTCGATCTTCTTATTTTCAATAAATTTCTCAAAGATATGATCCCCAAGCGTCTTCCTTACCAATTCGCTTTTTTCCGTCAAGCAGATAGCCTCATAAAGGTCGCCGGGCAGAGACTTTATTCCTCTCCTTTTCCGCTCCTCAGCACTCATTTCAAAGATATCCTCTTCGATCGGCTCAGGGATTTCATACCCTTTTTCTATACCCTCAAGACCTGCGGCCAACATAACCGAAAAAGCCAAATAAGGATTGCAAGCCGGATCAGGACAGCGAAGCTCAACGCGGGTAGCTTTCTCTTTGCCCGGTTTATACATCGGAACTCTAACCAGGGTGGATCTATTTCTCATCGCCCAGGAGATGTAAACCGGAGCCTCATACCCCGGCACCAGTCTTTTGTACGAATTGACCCATTGGCAGATAATAGAGGTAAACTCAGGGGCATGCTTCAGGATGCCGGCAATATAGGCTTTCCCCTCGCGGGAGAGATGATATTTGTCGTTCGGATCAAAGAAAATATTCTTATCGCCCTTGAACAGGGATTGATGGGTATGCATGCCGCTGCCATTTTGACCCATCAGGGGCTTGGGCATAAAAGTTGCGTAAACGCCATGTTTCATAGCTATCTCTTTGACTATCAGCCGGTAGGTCATAGCATGATCAGCCATAGTCAGAGCATCGGTATAGCGCAGATCGATTTCATGCTGCGATGGGGCCACTTCGTGGTGAGAGTACTCTACGGCTATTCCCATCCGCTCAAGGGCTAAAACGGTCTCTTTTCGCAGGTCAGAGGCTAAGTCAAGGGGAGTTTGATCAAAATATCCGCCTTGATCTAGAACTTCCGGCCTTCCATTGCTGGATTTAAAGTAAAAGTATTCAAGCTCAGGTCCCACATAAAAGGTGTATCCTAGATCGGTCGCTCGCTTCAGATTCCTCTTGAGTACGCCCCGTGGATCACCCTTATAAGGAGTGCCGTCAGGCTCGAAAATATCACAAAACATCTGAGCGACCGTAACCTCGCCCGGTTTTTCAGGCAGAATCCGAAAAGTAGTAATATCGGGCATGGCGATCATGTCGCTTTCATCAATCCGTGCATAGCCCTGAATGGAAGATCCATCAAAGCCCATGCCGCTTTCCAGGGCGCCTTCAAGCTCATCAATATTGATCGAAAAACTCTTTAGAAATCCTAATACATCGGTAAACCACAGATGAATAAACCTGACATGGTTATCAGCAGCCAGCTTCAGAATATACTCTTTACTTACTTCCTCATTTTTTGACAATCTATGGTCAGACATGGATCAAATTCCTCCCAACTATTGCACGGTCAGATGTTTCCCATCTTTTGTATAGGAGTCCTTTATAGGAGTCCCCATACTGGAGCCTCCCGTACTCACCCCGCTTGATGGGAGAGGCTAGGTAAGGATGGTGTAATAAAAAGAAGGGGCTGACCACAAAGGCCAACCCCTTCAATCCGATCAGGACAAAAAGTTATCGAAACTGAAACTAGTCCAGAATTGGTCATTCTCTTCACGGCAGCAGCAGATCATACGCCTAATATCTGCTCGGCTTCCTGCCTATAGGCATCCATAACGTAGGGAATACCAGAGATTTTAGCTGCCTCTTCGGTGAGAGCCATAAGATCATTTCTGGAGATAGTGCTGAGACTAAAGTTTCTGCTACCGGCCATAAGCTGCTGCAATCCTACCTTAATCTTCTGAGCGAAGCTGTAGATGCCGATAGCTCCAAGAGGCATATTCTTTATTTCATTCCCATATTTTTCAGCTAGCTCTGCATAGCAGACAAAAATTTCCTCAGGCGTAGTACCAAATTCAGAAACAGTCTTAGGCAGGTCATTGTTCTTGATCCACTCGCCAATGTTTTTCCCAACCATGCCGGGAATCATTAGTGCTCTTCCCATGCAGACCGCCTTGACATAGGGAGCGCCCATAGCCAAAACCTTAAAGACATGATCCTCGGTTGAGAATCCGCCAGCGATGGCTATACTGGGTATCTGCATCCCCTTTTGAGCCAGCTTCTGACAGAATTCATAGGTCAGGGACTGGAGGTAGAAGGTTGGGATGCCCCACTCCTGCATCATTCGCCAGGGGCTCATGCCTGTTCCGCCAGGGGCGCCATCAATAGTCAGTAGGTCGATCTTGGCCATTGAGGAATATTTGATAGCCATAGCCAGCTCGCGCATCGAGTAAGCGCCAGTCTTCAGGGTAATACGCTTGAAGCCAATTTTTCTGAGCCGCTCGACCTCAGCCAAAAAGCCCTCTTCAGAGACAAATCCCAGACGAGAGTGTCGCTCGAATTCTTTAATCGCTCCTGCCTTGAAGGCCTGTTGAATAGCTTTGTTCGAAGGATCCGGAGTAACGATGTATCCTCGCTTTTGCAGCTCAAGGGCTCTTTCCAGGGACTTAACCTTGATCTCGCCGCCAATACATTTTGCTCCCTGTCCCCATTTTAATTCTATGGTCTCAAGATTATGCTTTTTCTGAACATACTCGGCCACTCCAAGCCGCGTATCTTCCACATTCATCTGGACCAGAATTTCGCCAAACCCTTCATGGTATCTCTTATAGATCTCGATTCGCCGATCCATATCAGGGGCCTTGACGACCTTGCGGTTAGCATCCAGTTCCAGTTGAGGATCGATCCCACAGACATTTTCTCCGCACACTAGGGTAATCCCGGAAATAGCTGCTCCAACGGCAAAATGCTCCCAGTTCTTGCGGGCAATCTCTGTGGAACCCAAAGCGCCGGTAAAGATTGGTACCTTCATCCGTACCTTGATGTCCCAACCATATTCCGTCTCTGTGTTAACCGCTGGGAAGATGGCCGTATCAGGATTTGCCTCCGTACCCTCAGGCAGCCCTTTGGCACCCATAGCATATCCCTGGATGTTTAGGTGGGAGTAGTCAACAGGGTAATTCTTGTCAGCACCTGCTGAAATCTCACCAAAGGGGCCAGGATAGATGACTTCCCGACTGCGGAAAGAGGCCTTGAAAACCTCGCAGTTCCCTCGGCATCCATCAATACAGCGAGAACAGAGCCCTGAGCAGGGCACAACACTTTTCGAGCGATTAAAGGTTCTGGTGGCGTCGTTTGAATTTGGTTGTTGTAAGTTCATATCTCCCTCTCCTTAAAAAGACTGGCGATACTGCCTATCGGGCTTTGCCGGTACACAAACTATACCGTAGTTTTCCCTTTGTATACCTTAGCTCCACCCCCTGTTTGCTCGCTGGCAATGTCATGCCTAATTTTTTATCGGCAATGCTATGCCTAATTTTTTGGCCTTAAAAATATCATGCCTATCATCAGAATGTCAATACCTTTCAGCAACCCATGCTTATTTTTTCAGCATAAGAGTATCAATTAGCCGGGAGCATAGTATGAATAAAATAACTAGCCAGGGGGATAAATAGCAAGCTATTTGGATTATTTATTTTGCCTATAAATTCGGCAAGATTGCCGAAATTTTAGTTGCTAATTTTTGTTCAGTGTGTTAGAGTAAATTCTCTTCCCAGGGATGTCCCTTTAATAAGAATTCTGGGTTGATCAAAGGCTCATAAGATTTGCGGAATGTTCAGGGTGAGGATTTTTCATGGAAATAAAAACTGATAAAAATATCATTGCCATCCTGCGGGCATTGCGGGAAGCCCCAAGACCTTTGGGCGGAACCAGAGTGGCCAGGCAGATTCAATCGTATGGTATAAACCTCTCTCCCAGGGCGGTTAGATATTATCTTGCCCTGACTGATAAGGCTGGATTTACTAAGAACTTGGGCAACAAGCGCGGCCGGATCATCACCCCTGAGGGCAGAAAAGAATTGAACAGCGCTTTTGTAATGAGTAAAATCGGTCTGATCGCTTCCATGATCGATGAGCTGTCCTATAAGATGGACTTCTCCCTGGCCAAACTAAAGGGGAATATCGTATTAAACATTTCAACCATCCAGGCGGAAAACTTCCCGAAAGCCCTGGCTTATATTCTCCCAGTATTTCACAAAGGGTTCGGCATGGGGCAATTTGCGGTGATCAGAGAGGGAGGCAGCCAACTTGGAAATTTTTCCATTCCTCATGGCTCAATAGCCATCGGTACCCTGTGTAGTGTTACTATCAATGGCGTATTTCTCAAGGCTGGGATTCCGGTTTTTTCCCGATTCGGAGGATTGCTGGAAATCAAAAATGGCCAGCCAGTCAGATTTACCGATATTATCGCCTATAATGGATCTACCCTCGATCCCTTGGAAATCTTCATCAAGGGACAGATGACCAGTGTGTATCAGGCGGCGAGGCTTGGATGCGGTCTGATCGGAGCCAGCTTTCGCGAGATTCCCGCGGCCGCTATCCCGCAAGCCGAGAGGATTAAAAAGAAGCTGATTAAGACCGGGCTTGGCGGGATCCTGATGATTGGAAGGCCTGGCCAGGCCCTGCTCGACATACCTGTCCCAGAAGGAAAGGCAGCCATGATCGTGGTCGGAGGACTAAATCCGCTTGCCGCCTGTGAGGAAAACGGGATTAAAACCCATAACCTGGCCATGGGAACACTTTTTGATTTCAAAGAGCTATTACCCACAAGCCACCTTGAGCAGCTCCTCGGCAAAGAACAGCAGAGCGAGAGAGAAAATTAACCGAGCGAAAAGAGCGAGCAAGAAGATAAGGAGGCCAAAAGACTGATGGATGAGATAAAGATAACAATCATTGGGGCAGGTATTATTGGTTTATCAATCGCTGCCGAGCTGTCAAAAAGCCATCAGGATATTGTGGTGCTTGAAAAGAACACCAGCTTCGGTCAGGAAACCAGCAGCCGAAACAGTGAGGTCATCCATGCTGGGCTCTACTATCCGCCTGATTCGCTCAAATTAAAGCTCTGCCTGGAGGGGGCAGATCAGCTTTATGCCTTGTGTCAGGAAGCATCCATCCCCTTCAGGCAGCTTGGGAAAATCATTGTTGCCCAGGAAGCCTCTGAACTTTTTGCCCTGGAAGAGCTATTCAAAAAAGCGCAATCTTACGGAGCCAAGGACTTAACTATTCTCGATCAAAAAGAGATAGCCAGGCTTGAGCCTCAAGTTCTAGGCCTGGCTGGAATTTATTCACCCCGCACCGGCATTATCGATACCCATGCCCTGATGAAGCACCTGGCTAGATCAGCCCAATCGAGAGGAGTCGATCTTGTCTATTGCAGCCAGGTTAATCTGTTGCAGAAAGAAAGCTCAGGATTTATTGTCGGCATTCAGCAAGATGACTACCGCGTCAGGTCGCGGCTAGTGATTAACTGTGCAGGCTTATATGCCGATCAGATCGCTTCCCTGGTCGGAATCGATATCGACCAGCAGGGCTATCGGCTGCATCTTTGCAAAGGAGACTATTTTTCCTACGCCAAACCCTCTCCCGTCAGCAGGCTTATCTATCCCCTACCCCATACTCATTATCTCGGTGTCCATGCCACCCTGGACCTTGGCTCCCGTCTTCGTTTTGGCCCGGATGCAGAATATACTAGCCAAATCGACTATCGGGTAGCACCTGATAAGGCTGACAAATTCTACCAAGCGGCGCGAAAGCTCATCAACCATCTGGAAAGAGAGGCCCTGGTTCCCGACATGGCAGGAATCAGACCCAAACTCCAAGGCCCGGGCGACTCTTTCCGAGATTTTATCATCAGAGAGGAATCTGCCCTTGGGCTTGATGGCCTCATTAACCTGATCGGCATCGAGTCACCGGGGCTAACCTGCTGTCTGGCTATTGCCAGGATGGTAGCCGGGCTGGTAGCTGAAATCCTCAAAGATTGAGTTTACCCCTCAATCTCCACACACCAGGGGGGAGATTTTTTGATTCACTCGGAGCCTACCCTTAAAACTCATCCTTTTTTGAAATTTGCCCGAAATATCAACAAGGACAAGAAAGTAAAGCCAAAATTCGAGCCGAGGATAAAAATTTACCAGGCCAAATAAAAGAATAGAGCATGAAGGGGGGTAGGCCATGAAAGCGGAAAATAACCGATGGAATGATGATCCTGAAGATAATGGAGGAGAAGATAGGGGCTCATCTCCAGGGGGAAGAATCTGGAAGCATCTTTTGGTGATCTTCATTTTGACTATCATCTTCTATGAGCTTTTTCTCTATGGAAGCCAGAAAAAAGAGTACCTTGAAATCCCCTACAGCGCCTTTAAGGCGGAGCTAGCCCAAAAAAATATCAAAGAGGTTATAGCTCGCAGCGAAATGATCAGCGGGGAATTTTTTCAGGCTATCTCAGCCGACAATTCTTTGCCCTCGGCCCAGGAAAGATCGTACCGCTATTTCTCAACTCGAATTCCAAAATTCGGCGATCAGGACCTGATGCGAGAGCTGATCAAGGCCGGTGCAACAGTCAGAACAGACAGCGGGAATGAGTGGATTTTAAGCCTGATGATTTTTGTTCTGCCTTGGCTTCTGATCCTTGGCTTCTTCTGGTATACCAGCAGGAAATTGAACAGCAGCCAAACTGCACTGTTTACTCGATTCAACAAGTCGGGTGCCAGCCTCTATAAGAAGACCAAGAGCAATATTACCTTCGATGATGTAGCCGGTCTCACTAACGCCAAACAGGAGTTGATGGACATTGTCTCATATCTGAAAGAGCCGAAAAAGTATGAGCGGCTTGGGGGAAAAATCCCACGTGGAGTGCTCTTGATGGGCCCTCCGGGCACTGGAAAAACCCTGATTGCTCGCGCTGTGGCTGGAGAGGCTAATGTGCCCTTCTACTCCATCTCCGGCTCGCAGTTCATCGAGATGTTTGTTGGGGTCGGAGCCTCACGGGTGAGGGATCTATTTGGCAAGGCCAAGAAAAATGCTCCGAGTATTATCTTCATTGATGAAATTGATTCTGTAGGACGATATCGGGGTGCAGGGCTTGGCGGAGGGCAAGATGAGCGAGAGCAGACGCTGAATCAAATCCTAGCCGAGATGGATGGATTTGGTGAACACCACTCGGTCGTGGTTATCGCAGCCACCAATCGCCCCGATGTCCTTGACCCTGCCCTGATCAGGCCAGGCAGGTTTGATCGGCAGGTGGTGATAGAGCGGCCTCATCGGGAAGGCAGGTTGCAGATTTTGAAGGTCCACACCCGAAAGGTCAGACTAGCTCCTGATGTGAATCTGGAGCTTCTAGCGCAAGGGACGCCTGGTTTTTCTGGCGCTGATCTGGAAAATCTGGTCAATGAGGCAGCCATCGACGCAGCCCGTCAAAATAAGGACCAGGTCTATATGGAAGATTTAGAAAAAGCCAAGGACAAGATTATCCTAGGGGGCTTGAGGGAGGATCTGCTCAGTGAAGAGGAAAAAAGAATCGTCGCCTACCATGAAGCCGGACACACCTTGGTGGCTAAATCTTTTCCCGATTCTGATCCCATTCATAAAGTAACCATTATTCCCCGAGGTCGTTCACTGGGAGCAACTGAACAGTTGCCTAAGGAGGAGCAGCATAACTATTTCCAGTCCTATCTGATGCACCGGCTGGCGATCAATCTAGGGGGCCGGGCAGCAGAACAGCTGGTGTTCAATGATATCACCTCCGGTGCAGAAAATGATCTCAAGCAGGCAACACAACTAGCCAGACGCATGGTCTGCCATTGGGGTATGAGCAGCCGGCTTGGGCCAGTAGCCTTTCGACACGGCGAAGGGCATGTGTTTCTCGGCAAGGAAATCGCTCAAGAAAAAGACTATAGCGAGCGAACGGCAGTAATCATTGATCAGGAAGTTCAATCCCTGCTTCGAGCTGCCTTGCAGCAGGCAGAGGAAATTCTGAAGGAAAATCGAAAGATACTAGATAGGCTAGCCAAGGCACTAATCGAAAAGGAAGTACTCACCGAGGCGGAAATAACCGCTTTAATCGCTGAAGAAAAAAAGCAGACAGAGGTTCAAAAAGAGGAAAGCAAGCTGCTAGTGTCTCAAGATGCTCCTGGCAGCGTTTAAGTGCGTGCCCGCTTCTTGCGAATATTCGCTTAAACCCAGACTGTTCAATTTCTGAGCCGAGGAATCTGCCGCTCAAAAGAAAGATGAGCAGCCGAAAGACAACAAGATAAAAAGAGAGGGCCTATCAAGAGCCATGTTTTTCAGGCAAAATACTAAACGCCCTTTGAAGAGGTTCAAAAGCTTGTGCCGGCTGGTACTAATTTTGCATTTTACTTAGCCAGAATACTCAAAAAGAGAAAAAATTTTTCCAGATAGTGAAAATATTAACCAAATTTCCGAAAAGGGTATATAAATAATAAGAGATGAAATTGATAAAATATTAAAAATATCAATAATATTGAAATATTATCAGAGAGGCATACTATGGAGCTCATCACTGCTGGGACCATGCTGTACGGGATAATTGGCATCAACTGTATTATAGTCGAGCTAGGTCAATTTTATCGTAACCACTCGCTGGATGTAGCCGGTATGCTTATCTGGCTGACACTCTGGCCGCTGCTTTTGATCATGGAAAGGCGAGGCCTTTCGATCAGACTAACCCTATGCGACCTGGCAGAGGAAAGGACCTGCCAAAAACAGAATACTTGCCAGGAACAGAAGGGAGGAGAGGAAGCCTTGCGGTCTCATAAAACCCCATCAGAAAGCTCATCAGAGGGGATGAGCCAAAATCGTGTCTCCCAGGCCAGATGTCGATTCTGTCAGGTCGAAAAAATCCTGGCCAAAATATCCTCAACTGGATAGTATTGCTGAACTGTCTGCCGAATCTTTCCCTTATAATTAGGATTAATCTGATACGCTGTCTTAAGGTAGCGGATAAATTGTCCAAAAGCCTCAAGGTAGGCTTTCTCGTCCTCAACCACTTTTGATTTCCACAGCCAATAGCTGCCTACAGAGAAATTGATCTCCGCCGACTGAGGCATAAAATAGATTGCCCGGGCAAATTCCTCTTCAGCCTCGGCCAGGATACGAAGAAGATCAGCCTGGCTCTCATCAGCCAATTTTTCAGGCCTGATCTTATGCCAGGCCATATCCAAGTGGTAGTAGGGGTTTGCCGGATTCAAGAGAATGGCTCTCTGGAGAGCAAGATAAGCCAGATCATTTTCCGCCACTTTAGCTTGTCGCGCTCTGTCTTCTACATCTGGCGGCGGCAAAAGCCTCATCCCATCCAGCAGCCGCTTGGCCACAAGCACCCAGCTTTTGCTGCCCTCAACCTGAGCCTGGCAATCAGCAAGGTGAGGGCGGCTTTCTCCATGCGGCCAGGCCTTTTGAGTTTCCGTTTCTTTCTGCTCTTTCTGCTGCTTGGGTTCTTTCTGCTGCTTGGGCTGCTTTTGCTGCTCGCTTCTTTCTTCTTTCTCCAAAAGAAAAGCTAGCTGAAAGAAATATTCTGCATTATTCGGCTCTAAAGAGATAGCCTTGCAAACTTCTTCTAAAGAAGGCTCTTTCCTCTCTCCCAAAGTACTGTCAGGCAAAGTAGGCAAAATTCTCTCAGCCAAATAGGCTTTTGAGACCAGCACTACGACCAAACCGAATCCAGCCGTGGCCAGGAGAGTCAGTGGCCAGCGAAGTGATCTAGGCAGACAGATGCTTATTGTATCTTCCTGGCTCTCATTGCTATTTGGCCGCACTTGGTGATGAGCATCTTCCTCTTCTCCTTTTCCCTGCTCTTTTCTCCGGCGGTGATGATAGTGTAGAGCCATTAGGGTAGTTGCCGCCACTAGGCTAAAAAGCAGGGCATTGGCTGGAATATGCATATTGAAATCGGTAAAACTATGAAGAGCAAGAGAAATTATTGCTCCCATACCACCTAGTCCAATTCCAATGCTGAGGCTATTTTCCCTCTTTCTCCAGAGGGAGAAAAAGTAACCCAGACCAAACAACAGGGAAAAAACCGCTATCCCAAGCCCTATGAGACCTGTCTCGGCGCCCAATTCCACCCAGTCATGGTGGGCATGATCTATTACCAGGCCGCTGTCTTCAGCACTCTGGTATCGGCGATAAGCATCCTGAAAGGTCCCCCAGCCAGTGCCAAGCAAGGGGAAATCCCGAATGATCCCCAAAGATGTCCTGGCAAAGCGAAGCCTAGTTTTGGCATCAGCGCTCATCTGCTCAAAACGCCTTAAGGTGGTATCAAAGCCGGTCATAAGGCCATATCCCAGCGCAATGAGCACAATAGCGAGCCCAACCAGGGCATATTTCCTCTTCCTTGACCGAAATAGCAGCAGGATGCTCATCAGGGTAAAGGCCGTAGCCAGAGAAAGAATCCCCCCTCGAGATCCAGAAAGAATTAGGGCCAAGCTCATGATAGCCATAAGAAAGATCAGCAGCACTCTCCTGGCCTGCTCATGATCATCGACCTTCAAAGCTAAAAGAGCTCCTCTAATTCCAGCTGGCCTGGCGCTTTTTCTCCTCTTGTCTCCCCGAGCAGAGGATGTGGCCACCAGTAGCCCAAAGGCTATCGGTATGGCCATCTCCAGTAGCCCTGCCAGGTGATTGCGGTTAATGTAGGTACCAGTAACACTATCTCGATACCAGATCTTTTCATACCAGAAGATGCGGTGATATTTTCCAAGAAAGATCAGAAGGCCATATACTGCCTCAATGGAGCCGATCAGTACTAAAGAGGTGGCCAGCGTCCTGATTCTTTCCCTCGTCCGCGCCCAGTTAATAATGAGGAAAAAAACCCCAGCATAGGCAAGGAGCTGAAAAAGAGCGATCTTTGAGCTATAAGGATTAATAGACAGGATTATAAACTTGGGCACTTTTCCCCAAGCCATCTGGTAAAGCCTAAATGTTGCTGGAGAAATCACCTTTACCCACGAAGCGGGCCAAGGCAGACATTGAATAATGACCAGGCCGATAAATGACAGGATAGGCCAGATCAGCGGGCTTTGTCTGAGCGAAAGCTGCGGCCTGAAAATCGCCTCTCCAGACTCAACACTCACCAGTCTGCTGGGCGACCAAAGTTGCTGGATCAGCCAGGTGAGGCAAAGGCCAAAGACCGCGATCTCCATCAGGGTAAATGAAAAAATGTGCACCGATCCAAAGGCCAGCGGACAGTAGATAATCAGAAATATCAAACCGAATTTTATCACCCTGTCTGACAAGCTGATGGTTACCCCCTTAACTTTAACCTTATGCCAGAGCGAATGCTTGATCGTATTATTTTAAAATCAATCAGTTAACTTTTAACTTTCACAAAATGTGTGAGTTAACATTCTAGAATATAAAGCTTTTCAGGTGCTTGCTCTGGATTCAGGTTTAAATGAAGCAACCGACCATAAATATTTATAACTCATCCATAAATATTTATAACTCATCATTAATGGCCGGGCTATGGACAATGATGATGATTATCTCACCCAGGATGTTATAACTCATTATGGTCGGGCACTGATCATACATGCCTTAAAGATTGAAAAGCAAGGAGGTCTAATCACTGATCCTGAGCCAGTCAACATATAGATACCTCTCGCCGTATGGATCATCTGCATTCAGCAGGCTCAGCGACACCTCATGCTCTCCCTCCTCCACCCAAGCGGTAAACCTGAAGCTCTCCCACAAGATCAATGAGACGATCTGCATACCAGCAGTCAGACCATCGACCGTCAAAACCATGAGCGGCGGCAGATCGGGCCGACGGCACTTAGCTCTGGCCGTAAAAGTGTACTCCCCTGAGTGGCCAAAATGTACCCTTTCGCTGATAAAATTATTACTACACAAGGTCCAGTAATCATGGCTGCGGCATCTGATTAAAGGCTGGCCCGGCGTACGGCAGCTCATATTCTCTGCCTGAATAAGGATCTCTTCCCCTAAGGGGGAAACCTCATCCTGAATGGTTAAGCCAAGATAGTGCAAAATTGAGGAGGCATACCTTCTTCCCCGCGCGGCGTTAAATCCCCCACAAGCTAATTCTCTCGGCCATTTTACCTGATCGATCAAAAAAAATCCACAACCATAATTGACCTTAAGCAAAACATGGGGTCTGGTCCATGAGAGCAAACGAACATCGGTCCGATGATCAATCTTTTGACTATCCTCAACCTCAATGGCATAATCTGCAATTCCCCGATCAAAGCCGGCCCGCTCGTAGCGAAATTCCGAGTGGGGCTCAACCCAGTACAGATCCCGGCTGTAGAGCGCTATGGAATCATCCTCTCTTGCCTCATCCAGATTTTCCCCCGCACTTATTGCTCCTGCTACTGGCAATTTTTCCGGCTCTCTCACTGCCGCCGCGCTCATCCCTGGTAATTTTATCTCTTCAGCTACTACCTCTATCGGCATCTCATCCGGCCAGCTTATCTTTCTCACCTTAAGAGGTAGAATCTTTTGCACCCAAGGGATGCTCTGCTCATCAATTTCCCGAAGGAGCACCCTTCCTCCTCCCTTGACAAAATCCAAGATATCGGCCTGGCTCTGGCCAAGCCACTCCCAATTAGCAGCCTGTCCGTCAAACACCATGATCTTCTCCCCCGGCTTGACCCTCCCTTTTAGTCCTCCGATCATGATTGTGGAATTTGCTGTCTTAGGCTGTAATCTGCTCTTCTGCCCTGCTTTTTCCGCTGCATAAGAGAGGAGATTCTTAAAAAGCATCCTAGCCGCAGGCTCTTTGTCCCATTTTTCTACGGCCAGCATCTGGCAAAAAATCATCCTCCCATCCTGCCATCTCACCTCAAGGAGGGGTGAGTAGATCAGCCCGCCACTTCCGCCGCTATCAACAAGGCTTCGCCAGTCCCCGCGCTCTGGCAGGTTGAGGTCATAGCGTGAGACAACATGATCATTTCCCCAAAACCGAAGCTCCTCAGCGCTTATTCCCTCAAGCACGGAGTGGCTGCCGCGGCCAGGGAAGGCCATTGTGGCCTGATGCAAGGTATTAACCGTAATCTGACTAGGCAGCCAGGTGGGTAGAAATTCCTGCTCGAAGGCAACCACTACTCCACCTTGGCTTACAAACCGATCAATGAGCTCCTGCCAGGGAGAGGGAAGGGCAACGGTTATCTTTCTTCCCTCAAAAGACAGGAAGGCGTTTTTCCCCAAGATCAGCAGACCAAGCTTGGGGCTAGCTGCGCTCTCTGGCCGGTGGCTGAGTAGGGTGGGGGGCTCTGGCTGGCTAGTTGATTTCTCGCCCTGGCCGCTGAGCTGATTACCGATATCCTGGCCCTGGCTGCTGAGCAGACTATCAAGATCAGCAGGGCGGGCTATTGGTCGATATTTGACCCCAGCTCTGGTCAGGACCTTAGCTGTCTGACCATCAGGATCGTAGAGGAAAATCAGCACCCTTTGAGGGAGAGAATCTGTGATTCTTCCCACATCCTGCCGATATGCCCAGATCTGCCATGCTCTCTCATCCCGTATCCGCCCCTGCTTGATTAACCTGACCCGAAGCTGCCACTCCTGTTTTTTCAAACCGCTTTGGGTAATCGGGGGGATTTTAAATCTTATGGTTACGGTCTTAGTGTGCCCACAGGGAAGAGAAATTACCTCTCTGCCGCAGGCTGCCAAAGATGCCCGACCGCTACTTCGGGCCAAAGTGTTTTCGCCTTTTGCCCTGAGAGATAGATCATCAGGCACTTCCTTGTCAGCAGTTGGTTTAGCAAGCCACCAATCAAGGATAAAGGTATCTTCAGGCTGCCGCGACCTTATTCCCTCAGGAGCAAGATCATCCAGGCTAAGCCCCTGACTTTTATCCCTTCGCTCATCATTGCAGATGGTCAGAGTCCTCCACACCTCTTCCCCCTCCCAGAAGCGGCTGTTGCGCTCCTTCAGCAAGACCACAATCGGCTTAAAACTCTCCTGACAGGCCCGATAGAGAGGGTTATCCTCCTTCTCTTCTCCAGTTATCACCCAGGGGCAGACCCCGCTTACTTCGGCCTGACGATAAGCCTCAAGGTAATATCGCCAGACCTCTCCTTTGCCTTTATCTTTGCCCATCTTCCACTGCCGGTAGGCCTCATCGCCTGAGAGAATAGTATACGGATCAGGCGTTGGGGAGGGCAGGTAGAGTTCTTCTCCAAGATAGAGGGGTTTATCCTTTTTCCAGCAAAAGCGAAAGTTTGGCTGCCACCGCCACAGAGAATCAAGCAAGATCCCCTCACCATCCTGCCAAGTGCGCTTTGGCCACTCTTCCTTGCGGCAGCCGCTGTTTTGGTCTCTCAGACTCTGCCTATTTGGCTCGGCGAAAGTCGCCAAAGCAGCCAAGGCCGCCTTTTCTCCCTCAGTGAAGGGTAAGGCCGCCTGCGGATCGCCGCGGCCTGGCTTTGCCTGCTCAAGCCACCAGGCGTCATTGGGCAGGCAGTTCCAGAAAGGGAATTCATGAGGATAGTGCAGGTTAATGATATCCCCTGCGCCAAAACAATCCATCCCTCCCTCATACATAATCGGCCTCTGAGGATCAAGCCGCTTGACCCCAAGGCCAAGCTCCATGAACCGAACCTCTCCACCCCGGCCAGCATCATATTCTACGGTTTCATTCTCGATGCACCAGATGATGACACAAGGGTGGTTTATATCTCTTTTAACCAGCCCCAGCCAGTGTTCTTTAGCTTGCGGCCAAAAAGCACTATCAAACGAAGTGTCATATCTACCTACATACGAGCCGTAGATGGCTGACTCAACAGTAGCCAGCATTCCCTCCTCATCGCACACATCCAGGGTCCAGGAGGGCGGCGGCTCGCTATGAAACCGAAGGTGATTGATATTGGCCTGCTTGAGGCGGCAAATCCGCTGCCTCAGCTCATCCTCAGTCAGCCTGTGGTCATAGATGATGGAGGCTGCCCTGAGATTGATTCTCTCACCATTTAGGATAAAATACGGGCCATCAATTTTCCAATCCCGCAGCCCGTAGCGAACCTCCACCTCATCCATAACCTTTATAACCTTCTTGTTGCGACCCCGATCATCTCCACTACCTTGGCCAAGGGTAACTTTCATCTGGTAGAGAAAGGGATGATCAGGATCCCAGAGTTTGGCTTTTTTAACCCTGGTCTCAAATACGGCCAGAAGATGCCCTGTGCCTACCCCCCCCTGCTCCTGCCCCCCCTGCTGCTCGACAGCAGCTTGGCCTATCTTGCGGTATGGGGCGGCAAGAGTCTCCTCTTTGGCTTTGGCTTGGGCTTGGGCTTTATTCAAAAGGCCAAGCTCCCTTACCCAAAAGGTCAAAATCAGGGGAGGCTTTACCCTAGTCGGATCATCGGCGGCCTTGTCCTTGGTCGAGCGCAGCTCACCCTCTGGCCAAGTTGTCTTTTTCTGCTCAGCGGCGATTTCGACTTCAACCCTGATCTTTCGCTGATCAAGCTCTGGCTTGATGCTCACCGCGGCAATATGGGTGTCAGCAATAGCCTCAAGATACACCTGGCCGCAGATCCCAGCCCGGCGGTGGCTGCCGCCAATCGGGGCAATGATTGTGCCTGGCTCGGGGAATCCCGGATACTCCGGCACTGCATAATCACCTGCCGGAATGCCTTGTGTATCCTTCCTAAGATTAGCTCTGCTGTCGCCGCGGCCAGACGGTCCATCTTCTCCTTCTTGCTGCCCCTGATAGCTATGCAGCCTCGGCTCCTTCGGGCTGATAGCCGAGGTCCAATCCTGCACACCGATCACTAGCTCGTTTTCTCCCGCTTGCAGAAGATGACCGCAGTGGAGGGAAAAGGGAAGATATCCGCCAAAATGCTCACCGGCCAGCCTGCCGTTCACATAAACCCTGGCCAGATAGCGAACATCGGTGAAGGTCAGCCAAAGGGACATCCCCCTTCCTATGGCTGACAGGAGGGAACTCGACAGATGGAATTTTCTCCTGTACCAGAGGCAGTGGTTTGGCTCACTAAGGGGCTGAATCATTGGCAGATTGACCTTTCTCCAGCCAAGTTTTGAGCATAGCAAGCCATAGTCTGAATAGTCAAGGCTTTTAGCTTCAGCCACTTCCCAATCCTGATTCAGCAGGATCCTTGAGCGGGCGGCGGCAGCGGCTAAGCCTTCCGATGAAGGCAGAAGAAGGGCAAGTGCCACCGCCAGGTAGAGGGTCGATAATAAAAAAGCCAAAGCCCCGTGCAGGCTTTGGCCTTTTGACAAATCAGACATTAGAGAATGTCTAGTAAACTCCTTCACGTTTTAAGGTAACGAGCAGGGTTTTTAGGAGGATGTAGAGGTCGTACCAAACCGACCAGTTATCGATATATTTTAGGTCCAGCTTGACGATGTCATCAAAATTGGTGATCGTGTTTCGGCCGCTGATCTGCCACAGTCCGGTCAGCCCAGGCTTCATAGACAAGCGGCGCTTGTGCCAAAGGTCGTATTTTTCAACCTCATCCAGGGTAGGAGGCCGGGTGCCGATCAGCGACATCTCCCGCTTTAAGACATTGATAAACTGAGGCCACTCATCCAGGCTAAACTTTCTCAAAAACTTTCCCACTCGAGTGATGCGGGGGTCCTCGGCTATCTTAAACACTGCTCCCTGAAGCTGATTGCGGGCCAAAAGCTCTGCCTTGCGCTGCTCGGCATCCTGATACATAGAGCGAAACTTGTATAGGGTGAAGATGCGGCCATTTTCCCCCATCCGCTTCTGTTTGAACAGCACTGGCCCGGGAGAGTCAAGCTTAATGGCTATCCCGATGATCGGATAGAGAATAAGGAAAATCGCCCCCCCAATCACTCCTCCAACCAGATCGATCAGGTTCTTGATCATGAGATCAAAGGGGCTTAGCTTAATCGGCGAGTAGGTAATCAGCGGAATGCCATCAATAATGCCCAGGAAGGTGCTGGAAATCCTGATGGCTGGATTGGCTATGGCTACATGGGAAGCTATGCCCATAGCCTCAATATCTAGGATAATCTCTTTTAGATCAGTGAAGCTTTTGCGGCTGGTGCAGAAGATGACATTGTCTACCACCTCCCGCATCAGGATATCCCGCAAATCCACCAGACTGCCCAAAATCGGATACTTTCCGGCCAGGGGAAAGCGGCCCTCATCATCCTCATCATCCTCTCTGATCAGCCCATCCACTCGAAGCCCCCAGTGGACATTCTGCTCAATACTTGAGATGATCCTGCAAGCCACATCGGACAGGCCAACAATCAGGGTTCGGCGGTAGTTGTAGCCCCGATCCCGCAGCTCGCTCAGCCTTTGTTTGATGACCAACCTAAACAGGGACTGCAAGCTGACCGAGATCAGGATAAAGCCCACCATGATCAGCCGGCTAAAGTGCGAAATCCGAAAAAGGTAGGCTATCAGGGTGATGAGCATGAAATTAATAACATGAGAAAAAAAGATCTTATTGGCACATTGCCAGAATGTCTTATAGCGAAAATCATAAATTCCCCAGACCGAAAAGATGTAGGGCACAGCCAAAGATGAAACCAGCAGTATCCAGATCAGATTTTGAAATTCAGGGCTATGCATCCCCTCTATCCCAAACAAGGCAGAGCGCAAACTGATCGACACACAATAGGCAAACACTAAGATCATGACATCAACCAGCATGATCGCCCGCTTGATCCCATACGAATAGTGCTTGAGCATTCCTACTTATACCCCCCTAAACCTTTTTGCCCTCGCGCTGATGGCGGATAAGGATTTTATCCTGATTTTCAGGATTTTGATCTCCTTGGTTCAGATACCTGGCCATGATGGAGTGGACTTTGAGATGAAAAACCAGAAAAGCCACATCTTAGCAGAAGATTTAAAATACCCTCTTATCTTTTTTTCGGTACACAGGGACGTTTTCTTCAAAGTTTCTTACGCGGATAGATTACAAATCGCTCTTAGCTAATTGCAATTAGTCTTAGCTAGAAGGTCCTTCATCCCCTTAGCCTTAACTATCTCGCCTACCTTATCTTATATCTTTATCCTACCCTACCTTATTTATCCTACTCTAACTTATCCGCCCCCGGCGCCACAGTCTAGTCATTCCTTGGGCCTAGCCATTCCTTGATAATCTCAGCAATCCGCTCACTTGCCCGGCCATCCCACAGCGGAGGAATTGACCCCTTTTTCCCTGCTCCGGCGAGAATCCGCTCCACTTCCTCCCGAAGCCGCATCATGTCCTGGCCTACCAGGACATTAGTGCCCAGGGTAACCGTAACTGGCCGCTCGGTATTTTCCCGCACCGTCAGGCAAGGAATGCCCAAAAAAGTAGTCTCCTCCTGGATTCCTCCTGAGTCGGTAATCACAAGCCTTGCCCGACGCTGCAAGGCAAGAAACTGCAAGTATCCGACCGGATCAATCAGCTTGAGCCGAGCGCCATCAAAATCAAGATCGAGCCTCAAGCCCGAAAGCCGCTGCCGAGTGCGAGGATGAATGGGCAGAATAACCGGCAGCATCGCGCTAATCTCATTAAGAGTGGTGATAATTTCCCTCAGCATCTCAGGATCGTCCACATTTGAGGGCCGGTGCAAGGTAACCAGCGCATAGGGGCCGCTGACAAGCTCGAAGGGCAGCCTCCCCCCGACAGAAAAAGATGGCTGGCTTTGGGCTTGTCCATCTCCTTCGATCAACTCTCTCAAGGTCTCATCGCCTGCCTTGGGCAAAAGGCGCACCAGGGTATCGATCATCACATTACCCACCAGGTAAACCTTATTCTTATCAATACCTTCGCGCTCCAGGTTTTGATTCCCGTCAATTGAGGGGGTAAAGAGCAGATCAGCCACCTGGTCGGTGAGCAGCCGGTTGATCTCCTCCGGCATAGTGCGGTCAAACGAGCGAAGCCCAGCCTCAACATGCCCTACGGGAATGCCGATCTTGGTGCAGACTAAGGCCGCGGCCACTGTAGAGTTGACATCCCCATAAACCAGAACAAGATCAGGCTTTTGCTCAAGCACTACCGGCTCAAGGCGACTCAAGATCTGGGCTGTCTGCTGGGCATGAGAGCCTGAGCCAACCTCCAGATTGAAATCAGGCTCTGGTATCCCAAGCTGCTGGAAGAAAATCTCTGACATATTGGCATCATAGTGCTGGCCGGTATGAACCAGCGTCTGCCGAAACCCCTGCTGCCGCTCTAGGGCCGCTAGTACCGGCGCCGCTTTCATGAAATTTGGCCGTGCACCCACCACATGAAGAATATGATTCATTGCTCAATCTCTCTCGGTTTGCTGTTTTCGGGGATTTTGTGGGATTGAGTGAACTTATTAGCTGACCTTTCACCGAAAATGAGCATGGGCGATCGCTAATAATACATGAGCGATAACTAATAATAACTGAAATGAACTGCTAAAAAACTGAACCTGACTGTTAAAAAGCCAAAATGAAGTGAAATTACCTCACAAAATGAACTATGCTTTTGCACTTTTTCTCCAAGGCCTTGATTTTAATGGATTGGCTATTAGAGATAATTTTCAAGGATTTCAAGGCGTTAAGAAATTTCTGCAAAAGTGTAGAAAATGAATTGAAATTACCTCGAGTTCCTATTAACCACTCGCTGGTAAACCTCTATGGTTTGCTCAGCTATTTTATCCCAGTTGTATTTTTCCTCTATTTGTCGCCTCATTTTTTGTTTTTCCTCATCCGGCAATTCCTTATCCAGAAAAAACTCCATCTTTGCCCGCAAATCATCAATATCTCCACATCTAAAATATCTGCGGCTATCGAGCCCTATTTCCCTATGAGCCGCAATATCCGATACCAGGACAGAAAGACCGTAGCTCATAGCCTCAAGCAGAGCAAGGGGCAGCCCCTCATTATGGGAAGGAAGGACAAATAAGCGAGCGTGGGAATAAACCTGATCTAAAGGATCACCAGTGATATAGCCGGTCAAAATTATCCGCTTATCAGTTTGGGCCATCTGGCGTAAGTTTTTGCTGTAATTGGTTTCATGATCAGCATCTCCTGCAATTAATAACTTATAGTTACAGCTCATAGCCTTAAAAGCTTTTATTAAATCATCTAACCCTTTTTCAGGCACAAACCGGGCTACGGCCAGAATATACTGATTAGGCTTAACTCCTATCTTAAGGAGATAATCTATATTAGTAGTAAGTTTTGGTGCATGTACGCCATTGGGAATATAAACTTTATTCCTCTTATTAATTCGTTCTGCCTGAACTTTTGAAACAAAAATTATCTGATCAGCCCATCGAATTACAAAAAGTTCACCAATCTTTAAAATTTTACAAGCAATCCATCCCCATTTACTGTGTTCATAATTAGGGCTATGATAAGTAACCACTGTTGGAAGCCGACCGAGTTTCAGAAGCGGCAGCACCAAACTTGGACCTATATTATGAATATGGACAATATCAGGCCGATCTATTAAACAAATTATAGCCGCCAAAAAACTATGAATTATGGCTTCAAAATTTTTATTCCGCAAGGTCCATAGGTCATGGAACTTGACTTTGTGAAAAAATTTAATTCTTCGCTGTTCTCTATTAAGGTAGGCAAGGCGGCGGAAAACCTTTACTTGTAGACCTCTAGCAGCTATCAAAGGATAAAGTGATTCGCAATGTTTCTCAACTCCTCCCTGAATATTTGGGAAACCCCTTGTTCCAATTACGTTAACTACCATAATTATCTCAAATTATCTTACTGCTATGCTTTTGCACTTTTTCTCCGAATCCTTGATTTTAATGGATTGGCTATTAGAGATAATTTTCAAGGATTTCAAGGCGTTAAGAAATTTCTGCAAAAGTGTAGTTACTGTTATCTCAATTAAAATCAGTAGGCAGGTTAAAAGCTAATTTTAGTTTATTCTTAACTACCCACATAATAGGCTTCCAGGGTCTGCGGACCATATCGTGGCGATCAGTTACAATAAAACAGCAATTCTTTTGACAAGATTCGACCTTTTTCATTACCTCCTTAGCAACCTTAGAATTCATTATTTCTTCAAAAGAAGCTTCCTTCAGATTCCCTATAATCCATTCCTCATCTGAACCATTGCACGGAGTAACATTTCCCCACGGATCAACAAAAAAGAAATCCTTCCCTGCCCCACAGGGTGGGCGGTAGCCATAAGTTTCGCCAGCTAATCTTTTCAGAATGCTTCTATTAAAGTAGGCACGGCCGTAGTCTTTCATTTTATTTTTTATTCCCCGCCGTGGAGACATAAGTAGTGATCTAATAAACTCTTTTTCCTTCTGGACAGCATTTTCCTTATTCTCATCTTTGTTGTCAAACTTATGAAAATACCACGAATTATGCATCACTGAGTTCCCTAGCTCTACTCCAAGGTAGGAACATAATTCATGAAGTTTGACTAAATCATCAACATTCTTATCACATATAACTATAGAAAATCCAATATTCTTGCACTTGGTTTTTTTGAGCTCTAAAATGGTTCTTAAGGCGTGATCAAAACCATTTTCAATTCCCCTCAGCTTGTCATTTAGTTTTGGCAACCCTTCGATACTTACCCTAATTAAAATATTTGGATATTTTTCAGCTAAAGATACAATTTTATCTGTAAAATAACCATTCGTACTCAATTCCAATAGATATGATTTTGGATACAAGATCGCGAAAATATCATCGATATCTTCCCGAATAGTAGGCTCACCACCTGTAATATTAATGCGCAATCCTGCTGGTAATTTCTCCAGATACTTTGGTTCTAATTCTTCACTAGCTTTTGTAGGGGACTTCCAAATATTACACATATGACATTTAGCATTACATCTAAAAGTCGTAATAATGCTTCCCTGCACTATATTTTTCATTGTACTGCCCCTTATTAGTTTCATTAGCTCGTGGTACTGATTTTCACTGCTACCCTCAGGCTTCTATCAAATGAAGCGCATTAAAACCATATCCATTTTTTAACTCACGCTCATCCAGGTTGATCATCCTTTAAAATGTTTCTCTAAGCTCAATAATGCAGGCTTCCATGGTATGTACTAGTACTCCTTTTGATAAGATCGCAAAAGATGGATCTGGCCAGCGGACAAATTGCGACAAATTCGTATATACCAGAATCCGTACAATAGACGACTACAGACAGCCCCCGGTAATTTATCGTCAGGAAATAGCTACCTCTCTCTCTTCTACCACGCTTGTAAAGGAATTAATCACAAATTCTTTGGCATCTAAAATTTCTAAAAGCACTGGCTCACCATCCTTAGCAAAATGAAGAATAAACCGTCCCGATTCCTCGGCGTGATCAATCGGTTTATCTGATAATTCTATCAGGAGAGCATCTATGTCCTTGCTATATCTTATCTTACTCATATCGTTCCTTCCTGCCAGGATACATAGTTACTACTAAAATTCGATCCGGCTTATTCTCATAAACAACTCTCAAAACATGATCTTTATCTAATTCCTTTTGAACTACTAATCTTTCTTTATATCCTATATCGATTTTATCCGGCGAAGTTATCACCTTATTAATAAAATCCTCATCAATGGTAATACCATGTCTTCTCAATACTTCTATCTTTAATACTGCATGATTACTAAGCTCTATTTTCTTTTCGTTCATCATCACAAAAAAATGCCTTCATTCCCCAAAAAATTCCCAAAAATCAAGCCGCCAAAAATCAGCGAGCAAAATCAGCCCTCTTGTTTGCCGTGCTTTTCTTCTCGTCCTGTCGTCTGGTGGTGATTAAATTCCCCTCAAGAACCTCATCATAAATTTTCAACAGCGCCAAGCAATGCCGCTCAAGAGAGTATTCCCGCTCAGCCTTCTCTCTGGCCTTCTGTCCCATCTGCCGCCGGAGGAACGGCCGCCTCATCAACTCCTCCATTTTGGCCGCCAGATCCTCAGCATTTCCCATTTCAAACAAGTGGCCCGTTTCTCCATCCTCTATCTGCTCAGGCAGCCCTCCTATCCTCGAAGCAATGATCGGCTTTCCCATAGCCATAGATTCTAGAACCACCATCGAGCAGTTCTCATTCCATTCAGAAGGAACAACTACCAAAGAAGCTGCATCAATATATTTTCTTAACTCTTCACCGAACTTATACCCACAGAACTCGACATTCTGCCCTGTATTCTGATATTTTGCTCTCAGCACATTTTCCAGAGGGCCAGTTCCAATGATCCTGAGCGGGAAGGATGAGGTTGAAAGATATTGCGTGTAGGCCTTGAGCAAAGTTTCAATTCCCTTCTCCTTTGAAAGCCGGCCAAAGTAGAGGATATACCCTTCATCTTTTCCGCTCGGCAAATAGCGTTGAAGATCAATCCCATTGGGTAAGATGAAAACCCTTTTCCCCTTAAGTCGACTTTGGCTGACCATATCGGCTAAAAATCGGCTGGGAGAAATAAATACGTCTACTGCCTCATAGCTCTTTGCCCAAAGATGCCAGTAAGCCTCACAGCTCAATAGCAAGCTCTTGAAAAGAGAGCCATCGAGGCACCTATTCTTGGCCGCCTTCCAAAAGTGCCTTCCCTGACATTGGCTACAAATAGCCCCATTATTTAGCATCGCATAGGATGGGCAGATAAGCTTATAGTCATGGAGGGTCAGAATCACCTTGACCCCACGATCTCGCAAGATCGGGATGATCGAAGGCGTAAGTTGATGGTAGATGTTATGCAGATGGGCCAGCACCGGGCGCTCTTGGGTGATGAGGGCTTGTATTTTCCGTACCGCTTCAGGATTAGAGATAAAATCCTTAGCCATCTTTATCCGCTGACCAAAGCCTTTATGGGCCGCGGAGTAGTCCACATTGGCCACGAAAAATTCAGCATAATCAGAGTCAAAATTATTGGGATGCTGCATCGAAAAATCAATGACTTTTAACCCTTGCCCTTTGAGGAATTCCCGTTCCTGAAAGAACACGGTTTCCGAGCCACCGTTCAGATAAAAAAATTTATTGGCCAGAAGTACGGAAGACATGGGGATTACTCTTATACGCTATGCCGGTTAGAAAAAAGGACTGCTACAGAATTAATCTGTGGACATGAGAATAAAATCAAATCTTGACTTCCTGTGATTATATAAGATTATGATTAATTTTCTAACATTGTCAAGATAACATAGGTTTATTTCTAAGGGCAGCATTTGTACATATTTTATCTATCGTAAAAATAATAAGATAAAATATAAAAATAAGTAAAATTCTACCAATCAATAAGGAAGGCTCGATCAGATAAGTTAATATATATATATATAATATACTCTTAATCAAATCCTTTTCTGTCAAAAAATTACCATAAATAAGTCCATATAAATATCCAATTAGACACATTCCTATTATTACACCCCACCATCCAAAATTTATATATAAACTCCCAATTGGCGTTGGGGGAGCACCTCCACCTAAAAAATTTAAATTTAATTGTTCCTTAATAAAATAATCAAAGCATAAGGGCTTTGTAGGGAGTAAAAATCTAGGAATGAGAATCATAGCATTTTGTATATATTCTCTACCCCATTGAAAATCAAGATATCTATTATTAATCAATTTGATCAAAGGCGTATAGTTAACAAAATAGACAGCAGTAAACCGATTGATCCCTCTGTGAATAGCTATAAAATCTATTGGTTCTCCTTGTCTGAAAGCATCTAATAAGCCAATAGCTACAAGCAATATAAAACCGACAATAGCAATCTTCACTGCTGATACTTTCCTATACTTATTATAAATACCTATAAATAAAATAACGATGAATAGGGCTGAAGCCTTATGACCAGATACAATAAAAATAAGCATTATAGTAAAAGGTAGCAATAAAAAATACGCGTATTTTTTTATTGGATATCTAATATTAAAAACCCATAACCAAATTGCAGAGACAGTCGTAAAAAATGTCCCTGGCTCTTTTATTATACCTTTACCAATCTCAGCAACTCTACGAAGGCCCTCTATATTTTGACCAGATAATAAATTAACTGGCACCTTTGACCATATACCATAACCTATTAATAATACAACTCCACTTAGAAATATCATTTTCATCATAATAGGCTGCTGTGATAAGCATATAACTTCTGGAACCCTAATAATTATTTTTCGATTTCTTAATTTGTATAATCCAAATCCTGTCAAATAAGACAAAATTCCAATACACGCAAGGCAAATAGGATCTCTTGTTATTCTTTCTTTAAAAAGATAAGTTCCTGAAATAGGAGGTAAGCCATAATAAAGAAACCAATATACCATAGGGAAAAACATAGGATGAAGTAAATTAAAATTATCTTTACGCCATGAAACATAGGTATAAATTATAAGCGGAATGGTCGATAATACTAACGAATACCATATTTCCATTTTATGCTCTAAAATTATATCCTCTTATTATATTCTCGCACTGATTCAGAGTATAATTTAATCCATATTGAATCAGCTGAATAAAACGATTTTCGACCTTTTCTTTCATATAAGTTACTTTTCTTAATATTGCTTCTCTCATTTCTCTTTGTCGAGTATAGAGAGATTGTACCCTTTCCCATAAAATTTCTTCATTAATGCTAGCAATATCAATAATATAATATTTATCTTCAATCATTTTAACAATCCCTAAACCTTTTGGAATTTCATAAGCAATAGCTATTACCGGGGTACCAGATGAGAGAGCAAATATAGCGGAATGAATTCGAGTCCCAATAAAAATATCCATCGCTCCATATAATTTTCTCAATATAAAGGTTGAATAATCCCCTTTTAAAAGAAACGGACGAGCATAAGAAGTTCTTTGAATTATTTTTTCTCCAATCGACAGATCAGATAACGCATGAGGCATAATAAAAATATTGGCTCCATACTTATAAGCAAGCTTATCCAGTACCTTGGCTATAGAATCAAGATAACGGTCAAAAAGTTTTTTTGAATTTTCTGACTGCATTGGGAAATGCCAATCTCTTACAGTTAACCCTATTTTAGGTTTATTTAAATTATTAATAGTTATTCCTTCAGATTTTAAAATATACTCAAATTCTTTCCCTTTTATGATATTATTTTCTTTATATTCTTTATACCAAAAGGCTATATCAGGCAATAGCTCTACTTTATTCTTATCAATTTTAAGCTCTTCAATGAGAAATTGATAAGAAATCTCTTCTCTTACGACGATCCTTATATATCGATTAAGGCAAAATCTTACGAGAAATTTCGGAAACCATCCAACAACTGGACCAACTGAATGCCCAAGAGCTATAATTTTCTTGTTAAGGATAATTGCAACAAAAGAAGAGAGCAGTAATCGATATAAAAACACAAGCTGCTTTATTCCGCCGTAACAATAGATATAGCTTCCGCCCTTAAGAATGATTAAATCAGCAGATCTAATTGCATTAAAACTAGTTTTAAATTTTTTTGGTAATAATATTGAGGAATAATCTTTTAAAAAAAGAACAACAAGAAGCAGCCAAAAAGAAAGTATACTATTTAATATTCCAGAAATAATTCCCCGAAAACGGTTTTCTTTTTCAATAAATATTGCTGGGAAAAATGAACCAAAATGTTTAATGGGTAGAAATGCTAAGTGCTTAAATTTCTCTTTTTCTCTAATTTCCTGATCGCTATAGTCAACATTTATTAAATTTATGGAGGGATTTTGAACATATTTCAAGATAAGCTGAACTGTTGCCTCCAAGATAGCTAGGTCCCCCTTGTTTCTATCGTCACTCATGTTAAGGATGGTAAATATCATGTTTTTTTGCTCCAGAATAACAACATAAAGATTTTTATTAAAATTGATCTTTTTTTGTTTATATATCTAATCTGAAAACTTTTGATTAAGTTGTAGTGCTGAATCCAGTCTCATGATATTAAAAGTTCTCCATAAGTAAAAAAGATAAAATAAAGAGCAGAGAGAAGTAGACAAAGCAATACCAGGGAGTTTAAAAAATCTCATTAAAATATAATTAAGCAAAATATTAAGAAAAATTGAATAAAATCCATAACGCATTATGACCTTTGTATTTTTCATGGTAAGATGTGCTCGCGAGTAAACTCGGCCTAACATAGCTGTTGTAAAACCGATCAGATAACATATCCATACCCATCCCACCTCAGTAACCCTTGTCTGATCAAAAACTCCCCGCTTCAAAGCAAGTTTTAAGACTGGGTGATGAAAAAGAATTAAAAGTGTAGTAACAAGTAATGCTACAGGTATCACTATCTTTGTTGTTTCCCTTAAATCCTTTCTTAACCTTTGCCCGCCTTCCTCATAATACCTGCTGCTCCAATGGGAAAGGAGGGCAACCATAAAACCCGCGGACATAAAGGTCGATGGAATTGCATAGAGCCTATCTGCATAGTGAAGGATAGATACGCTTCCCTCACCTAGCCAGGAAGCCATAGTTTTATCTATAACCGGATTAATGTCTATGGCTACCATCCCAATTATTTGATAAGAGGCGATTTTTAAAAATTCCCGAATCTTAGAATCAAGGTGAAACGACAGGCCAAGTCGAAACACATTTAATCTTCTGATGACCCCTATCAAAATTCCTAAGCGGACTATTTCTCCAGCCACGTAGCCAAAGGCGATAGTATGTACTCCAAATTTATCTTTCAAAAGGAAGATAATGACCAAGTTAACCAATGCTCGAAATGCGGGCGACATAGCTGGAATAGAAAATTGCTTATAAGCATTTAGACTTCCCACAAGGACACTGGTCCAGACTAAAAGTATGACCAGGGGAGATATCTCCATCAAGAGAAGATAAACCAGATTTAAGGTCTTGGCATCGAATCGGGTTACAAGAGAAAGAAACGGTTTGATGATAAAAAGAAATCCTATGACTAAAGTCAAAAGGCCAAGACCACTTATGCCTAAAATATTGCTAATAAATTCACCTACATTTCCATTTTGAGCTCTTATTTCGGCAATATATGGAACTATTATCGTTTCTATCACCGTAGCAAAGATATCAGAAAGAAAGAAAATAAGCCCATAGGTGAAAAAAAAAGCATCTGTCTCGCCAGACACTCCAAACCAGGCAGCGATAAAAAAAGGGATAAGAAGGCCTATACCTCTCCCTAGCGTATTCCAGCAAGTGGTAACCATACTGTCCCACAGTAGCCTACGGCGACGAAGCTTAGCCCATAAGTTATTAATGGTATGGTAAATTTTATGTTTCATGATTATTATGTTTCATGATTATCGTCCTATCCAATGATGAATAATAAAATTATTGGTTGGAGATAGAATTGACAAGAAAAGTAAGAAATTAAGTATTAGACCTAACCCTGTGCCAGCCCCAAAAACCCAGAGCCGGGCGCTTCTCCCAATTATAGCATATATATGCAGCTATATATGCGGCAGAGCCTCTTCCTCCAGCTCTGACAGCCAAGGCAGCCGGGCGTCTTTGGCCGACAAAATCGGCTCCTGCACCGGCCACCTGATGGCAAGCTTTGGGTCATCCCAGCGCAGGCCGTATTCATCGTCGGGGGCATAAAGCGCTGTGCATTTGTAGATTACATCTGCCTGCTCACTCAAGACACAAAAGCCATGAGCAAATCCCTCGGGGATAAATATCTGACGATGGTTCTCGCTGGTCAGGTGGATACCCAGCCATTGGCCAAAGGTGGGCGACCCTCGGCGAATATCCACGGCCACATCAAAGATCGCGCCTTGAGATACCCAGATCAGCTTCCCTTGCGGATGCTGAAGCTGATAGTGCAGCCCCCGCAACACACCCCGCACAGAATGAGAGTGATTGTCCTGGACAAAGGGCTGGCTGATCCCAGCCTCCTGATATTTTCTCTGATGGTAGGTTTCCAGAAAAAACCCTCGCTGGTCCTCAAAAACGCTTGGCTCTATCAGCAGCACTCCCTCAAGTGAGGTATGAAAGATGTTCATAGCCCAACATCCTGCCTTTCTTCAACATCCTACCCCTGCTCAAGGGCCTGATAATCCTGCTCAGCACTTTGGAGCATATGCAGCAGGTATTGACCATAGCTATTTTGGGCTAGCCCCCTAGCCAAGCTCTCAACCTGAGAGGCGCTGATATAGCCCAGCCGATAGGCAATTTCCTCGATGCAGGCCACTTTCAGCCCCTGCCGCTGCTCGACCACTTCGATGAAGTTTGCAGCCTGAAGCAGGGATTCATGGGTTCCAGTATCCAGCCAGGCGATGCCGCGGCCAAGTTTTTCTACCCGAAGAGACCGAAGCTCAAGATAGGCCCGATTGACATCGGTGATTTCAAGCTCGCCCCGGGCCGAAGGCTTAAGAGCTGCGGCAATATCCAGCACCCGATTATCATAAAAATATAGCCCAGTTACGGCATAATGAGACTTTGGCTGAGCGGGTTTTTCCTCGATACTCACTGCCTGCCCGCTCTGATCAAAGGAGACTACACCATAGCGGTGCGGATCCCTCACCCAGTAGCCGAAAATGGTCGCTCCCTCTTTCTGGGCCGCTGCCCGACGAAGGATTTTAACTAAGTCATGACCATAGAAGATATTATCGCCTAGAATTAGCGAGACCTGATCTTGGCCGACAAAGTCACGGCCAATGATAAAGGCCTGGGCTAGCCCCTCGGGCCGAGGCTGCTCAGCATATGAGAAGGTCAGCCCCCACTGGCTCCCATCTCCGAGTAGCTCCCGAAACAGGGGTAAATCGTGCGGAGTGGAAATAACCAAAATCTCTCTTATTCCAGCCAACATGAGCACAGACAAGGGATAGTAAATCATCGGCTTGTCGTACACCGGCATAAGTTGCTTGCTCACCACCTGGGTGATGGGATAGAGCCGTGTTCCCGATCCCCCAGCAAGAATAATACCCTTCATGATGCCCCTTCCTTGAAACCTTTCTTCTCCTAACCAAAATAAAGTGGCAGACCAGGCGAAGTCTACCTAACCTGGCGCCTCTCCACCTCTGCACCACTCATCTCGCTTTTGGTAATTGAGGCTTATCCATCGGCGATATTCGCCGCTTCGGACCGCCTCAACCCAATCAAGATGCTGCAAGTACCAATCAACCGTGGCAGCAAGGGCATGCTCGAAATCATGCTCTGGCCGCCAGCCAAGCTCTCGCTGAATCTTTGAAGAATCAATAGCATAGCGCCGATCGTGGCCAGGGCGGTCAGGAACAAAGCGGATGAGATGGTAGCTTGAATCCGCACCTGACCTCCCCAAGCGGCTGTCAAGGAGATCGCACAATTTGTGGACGATATTAATGTTGCTACGCTCTGCCCCACCTCCGATATTATAAGTCTCACCCGGCGTGCCGGCCTCAAGCACACTGAGCAGCGCCTGGCAGTGGTCAAGCACATAGAGCCAATCGCGGATGTTTTGCCCATCGCCATAGACCGGCAGGGGCTTTTTTTCGATGATATTCATAATCATCAGCGGAATGAGCTTTTCTGGAAATTGATAAGGGCCATAGTTATTCGAGCAGTTAGTGATAATGGTTGGCAGACCATAGGTGCGAAAATAAGCCCTGACAAAGTGATCCGAAGAAGCCTTTGAGGCTGAATAAGGGCTTGAGGGATCATATGGGCTATCTTCACAGAAGCGACCTTGGGGGCCAAGACTTCCATAGACCTCATCAGTAGATACGTGCAGAAAACGGAAAGCCGCCGGCCTGCCCTTGCCTTCCCAATAGGCTCTGGCCGCCTCAAGCAGTCGAAAGGTCCCCAGGACGTTTGTGTCCACGAAAGCTTCGGGGCCAAGAATAGAGCGATCAACATGGGATTCGGCGGCAAAATGGATAACCGCACTGATCTCATCCTGCTCAAAAAGGCGCCTCAGACAGGCCAAATCCCTGATATCCCCATGAATAAACCGATGCCGCTCCCTGTCCTGGGCTGAGAGATCATCAAAATTGGCTAGGTTTCCAGCGTAGGTCAGGGCATCGAGGTTTAGAATCCGCCACAAGGGCCTTCTGGCCAGCGTGTAGCGAATAAAATTCGATCCGATAAAGCCAGCCCCGCCAGTAACTAGAAGAAGCGGAGAGGATGAGAGAAGCTTCGGCCAGCAAGATGACTTTTTCATAAACTTGACTTCATAAATTTGACTTCATAAAGCTTGATAAAACTTGAGTTCATAAGCTAGACAATACCTGGCTGAGTGAAATTTCCCATGCCGGAAGCCGAATCCCAAAGGCGGCAAAAGCAGCCTCAGAGGATAGCAGCGAATAGGCAGGCCGCCGGGCAGAAGTTGGATACTCAGCCGATGGGATAGGGATAAGCCGCTGCAGCTTGTGCGCCTTCCGCTGCGGGGCTGCTTCCAAAATGGCCTTGGCAAAGCCAAACCAGCTCGTCGCTCCTTCGGCCGTAAGGTGATAGAGCCCGCCCCGCTCACGGAGAAATCCCGCTATATCCCTCACCCCTTGAGCCAAAATCTGAGCCGTAGCCTCGGCAATCATCCGACACCAAGTGGGTGCACCGATCTGATCATCCACCACCCGGATTTCTTCCCTCTCCTGAGCCGCCTTCAACATGGTGAGCATGAAATTCTTCCCTCGGCTCCCATATACCCAGCTTACCCGCAAAATGAGGTGCGGCACATCCGCCGCCTGAATAGCCCGATCACCCTCTAATTTGCTTCGGCCATAAGTATTTAGCGGATTGGGGATATCCTGCTCTGTATAGGGGGTGCTCCCGCGGCCATCAAATACATAATCAGTAGAGTAGTGCACAATAGCAGCTCCGATTCTGCGGGCCTCATCAGCCAGGATGCCCACGGCAGTGGCGTTGATGGCAAAAGCAGCCTCAGGCTCATCCTCTGCCTTGTCCACAGCCGTATAGGCTGCGGCATTGACAATAAGATTAGGGTTAGTCTGCCGCACCCTCTCCCGAATCTGGAGAGGTTGGGCAAGATCAATGGCTGGATAATCCAGGGCAATTACCTCACCCAAGGTTCGCAAGGTGCGATCAAGCTCCCATCCAACCTGACCACCGGCTCCAATCAGCAGAATCTTCAAGGGGAAATCTTCCTCAAGCTTTTGCCTCAAGCTCTTTGCCGCCTCTTTTTATCTCTTTGCGGCGACCTTATAATTTATCATAATTTATTACTTATTTATGCCATATATTATTTAGTGGTTCTTTGGCTAAGTGCATAACACGAGTTGCGCAGCGGATCAATTACGCTATTAATTTAATTGTAGCGTGCGGATAAGCTAATTGTAGGGGCGGACCTTGTGTCCGCCCAGCTTGCGCACTTTGTTAGCGAAAAGACCGCTTATTTATGCCATATATTTATTTATGCATATTTTATGTATATTTTTACCGACGGACAAGCTGTTGCTGGCTTTCAACTTCCTCCTCCTGGCTCTCATCTACTCCGATCTTAGCCACCGCATCCTCGTGCACCCTTCTCTTTCGCCTGCGCCGCCGTCTTTCCACTTTCTGCTCGCCATCTCCATAGTACTGGTAGTAGTAATACTGATAGTAATAGTAATAGCTTCGCTTGCCAAGATCAATATTATTTATGATCGCTCCAAGGAGTGGAGCCTTAACATTCTTCAGAAGATCACAGCCCCGCTTGATGACCTCTCTGCTAGTTACGCCACCGTGAATCACCAAAATTACCCCATCAACTATACGGCTGATAATTACCGAATCCGTTACCGCCACCAGGGGAGGAGAGTCGATAATGATGTGATCAAACTCTTCCTTCAACTCAGCCAAGATTTGGCCCAACCTATCCGAAACTAGAAGCTCAGAAGGGTTAGGAGGCCGATGGCCACAAGTTATCACCTTGAGATTTGCTACCGGGCCATCCTGGATAACATCCTTGATCTGACACTGGCCTACGAGCAGATTTGAGATTCCCCGCTCATTCTTCATGCTAAACAGGCGATGAAGCCGCGGCTTTCGCATATCGCAGTCGAGCATGACTACCCGCGAGCCTCCTTGGGCCATAGTGATGGCCAAATTGGCCGAAGTGATCGTCTTCCCTTCAGAGGGAGATGCACTGGTAATCAGGAGCGCCTTGGGACCATGATCGGGAAAGGAAAAAAGAACAGAGGTCCGAAGGCCCTTGTAGGCTTCGCTGATATGGCTTTTGGGCTTATGCAAGGCGATCATTTCCGGACAAGGCAGCCCGGCTGTCTCAGCCAGATCAAGGTGCGGAACTGGACCGAGAAAGGGCAGATCAAGGTAGCGCTTTAGGTCTTCGGGAGTCTTAATGGTATTATCCAGGTATTCAAAGAAGAAGGCTAGCCCAACACCAGCAAATAGCCCAACCAGCGCTCCCAGTAAGAGATTGAGCTTCTTATTGGGCTTTACCGGATGCTCAGGCACCTCGGCCCGATCAATAATTCGAACATTACTGGTCTTTAAGCCGCGGGTCAGATCGGTCTCTTTCAGCCGGTTCAAGACCACTTCAAACATCTGCTGATTACTCTCAGCATCGCGCTTTAGAACGTTATATTGAATCGCTTTCTTATTTAACTCCAGAGCCTCTTCTTTTTGTTCGTTCAGGGCATCGATCAGCACCTTTTCCTGAGCAACAGCGATTTCATATTCGGTCTTGATGCTGTCGACGATCTTTTGAACCTCGGACTGAATTCTATTGCGAAGAGCCGTTAACTCAGAGTTAATCTTGATAATGTGAGGATGCTTTTCGCCATATTGCTTGGACTCTCTAGTATACTCAGCCAGAAGAGTGATATAATTTTTTTTCAGCTCCTGGATGAGCGGGTTATTCATGACCGAGGGGAGGGATTCTAGCATCTCCCAACTGTTTTTAAACTTCATGGCCTGGTTATAGAGGGTCTCAAGGCGAATCCGCTTGGTTTTGGCATCTGTAACCGCAGTATTGAGCTCGGAAAGCTTCTGGACGATAATGTCCTGCTTTTCCTCAAGAGAGACAATCTTATTTTCCTCCTTGTAGGAGTGTAGGGCCTCTTCAGAGCTTTCGACCTTCTTTTTCAGCTCTCCCACGTTCTTATTTAGCCACTCAGAGGCATCAATCGAGGCCTCATACTTGAGCCTCAGATTGTGCTGAATGTACTGATCAGCCAGGGCATTGACAACACGGGCCGACAGGGTGGGGTCATGGGCCAGAAAGCTGATATTGACCAAGTGACTGTTTCGAATCGGCTCAACCTGAAGTCTGTCGAGAAATTCATCGATCAGCTTCCCTTCTTCCCGCTCCTGAATCTCGGCAGGCGTAAGATCAGCAGATGGCTGAGAACCTTTATGGGGAGGGAAGAGAGAGTGGAGCAGAGAACTCAAAGATTCCTTAATTGAGTTGATTAAAGCTACCAGCCCCTTCTCCTGCCCCATATCGGCAAACTCCTTATGGTGAGCCAGGTCCATAGACTTAATGACTGCTCGAGCCAAGGAGCGGCTCTGGAGAATCTTGTACTGGGTCTGATAGTAATCAACGTCTCGGGCATCCAGTGACATAACCTCTTGAATAGAGAGGATATTGGGGTTTTCCTTGTCAATGAGAATCTGAGCCGTAGCCTTATAGACCGGATCCATGCTGAAGGTAGCTATGGCCACGGTTACCAGGACAATAATGAACATGGTGACCACGGTCCACCGATACTTCATGATGACCCGCCAATAGTCCCTAAGATGTATCTCTTCCTCTTGAAAGCTCGATAGTTGATGCTCCATAGAAAAATATTCCCTCTTTTGTTGTTGTACTAACCCTACACCTTGACTATACTATACCTCACACTTTGACTGCGATTTTCAAAGCTCATAGCTTCGCCCCGTGAGTTACCATGAATAATCATGCTAGCTCAATAAGAGAAAACTTCCAGCCGCCCGGCCATACAATAACACCGCGGCCTTGAAGCTCTAAGGAGAAAATATAAGCTCTGAAAAACATGCTTTGAGGAGATAAGCTCAGATGGATAAACCAGGATGTAAAATTAAAAAGAAAGTCTCGTTAAAAGAAACTCTCTGGAACCTTGATAATGTCATCCGGCATAACCGGATCGGTCATTTTGGCTTTTATCTCATGCTCCTGACCATTGATCGTCCTGATAATTTTAATCTTTCTTTCATTAGCCTTTGGAGTAAGCCCGCCAGCCATTGAGATGGTTTGGAGCACATTGATTTCTTTTTCCAGCTTAAATCGACCAGGAGATTTTACCTCGCCGATCACATAGAAAAACTTCGCCTTAGGGATATAAAGGGTGTCATTATTCTGAAGCTCAAAATGGAGATTGATCCCCTGATTAAAATCATTAAGGCTAAGGGTAATAACCTGATTTTTCAGCTCACCACCAGAAGCTCCTCTGCCGGAGCCTGAGGCAGTCTGAGTGGCTGAGCCGTTAATTACGGTTTCAGAGGGAAGATCACGTCCCCCACCCTGCTGGATGAGCTGTTTGATCTCCTTAGGATCGATTTTCTCGGCAGAGCGAATAATATATGCTTCCTGTCCAGCGTCAGGAGTAAGCCCGCCAGCCATTGAGATAATCTCAACCATAGTGGTTACTTTAGAGAAAGGATAATAGCCCGGCTTATTGACCTCTCCGAGCACATACACCTTCTTGCTGTTGTATTCCTTGACCGTTACCGTAACCTGGGGATTGACCAGATAACCATCAGCCAAACGGGAGCGTATCTTTTGCTGAAGGTCCTCGGCGGTATACCCTTCAACATTCATTTCTCCGATCAGGGGAAAGGAAATGGTATTTTTCAAAGAGACCGTAACTTCCCTCGATAGATCAGGATTATCCCAGACTTCGATCTTTAATACATCCTGAGGCCCGATCGTGTAATCTCTCAACTCTATAGCCAGGGAAGCTGATGAGATCAGGAGGCTGATAAGCAAGAAAAAGAAAAGTACCCCACCACGTCTCGGATAACCAAGGCCCAAAAGGCGCTTTCCCTGAGAGGAAAGAAAAAAAGCCTCAGTACCCAAAACTACTGCGGCTTTCTGGAGCAAGAGTACAGACATAAGTATAATTGATCTTCTCATCCCCTTCCTCTTTTGTATTATCTATTCCCACAAGACAAATAACGACTGAATTAAATTTCCTTCCCCCAGACTTCTTAAATTAAATATTAGTGAAGCTCTCTTTGATGAGAAATAATGAGGGTATCTTTTAATAAAGGTATATTAAACTATATGAGGTATATTAAACTATGCCTTCTCCTTTGTCAACTAATTTTTCGAACCTTTCATTAAGAAAGCTATTGTAAAATTTAGTAAATTAAAAGTCAAAAGCTAAGAGTCAAGGGAGAGTGTAGTCAAAAATTAGTGCATCAAGAAGGCATGAAGAACATGAAAGAATAAAAAGCCCAGATCAGAGAGCAAACTTCCCATACTTAGCTTGAGCAGTCACATTCGCCTGAGCAGCCAAAATCGCACGCACTTTCCATATGCAATCGAGTATCCGCAGCAAACACATTTCGCAAGTCACTGGAGAAAAAATTTCCGCTCGTACACGATCATCAGAATCCGATTTTCCGCTTCAAGTTCCGCGTGGCCGGAAGGGCTCCAATATGTTTTCGAACATCCCCCGCTTTCTATACCGTCATGTTGAAGCTCTCCGGTCTGGGCATTTTTCTATAAATCTATTATCTATTAAATCTTAATTTTATCTATTAAATCTTAATTTATTTATCTATAATCTTAATCTTATTCTGTTCTTATCTATGTTCTATATCTTAGTCTATAATGCAAATGGTGTGCCAAAACCAAATTAACAAGCTACCAGCGCTGGCTCCGCATCTTCCTTGGCACAGCCGCTGGCCCTGGACATATGCTGATGATACCATCTGCACAAAAATAGGACAGCCCATATCTGTCGTGACTGATCATATTTCCCCCTCTGCTGTCGCTGCCAAAGAGAATTAAGCTCATCAAAATTTAAGATTTCAGAGAGTGGAGAACGCCAAACATCCTGAAACCACTCCTCTTCCATAAGGCTCGATTCAGCCAAAAGCAGGTTCCGCAAAGGGCTCTCTATTTTCTCCTCCTTGCGCCATACAATGGCCGAAGGCAGAATCCCCTCCATGGTTTTCCTCAAAAGATACCTTTCCTCAGTGCCTTTCAGCCTTACCCGGATCGGTACCTGAGCCCAAAATTCAACCAACTTTGAATTAAGCAGGGGAAGCCGCACTCTAAGCGAATTAGCCATAGCCGCCCGATCTACTCTGGCCAGTACATTATCCGGCAAATAGGTTTTCATCTCCACATATTGCAGCCGCGAGCACGGCTCAAGACTGTTCGGCTTGCGGTAAAGATCACGAAATAAGATGAACGGATCATATCCGCCAAGTTCATGGAAGAAATCCTCAGTCAGAATCCGCTCGATTTCCTCTATGGGAAAACAGACCATTGAGTTAAAGCAGATTCGAGCCAGAGAGTCTTCGGCCAAATCAGGCCGACTCTGAAACAGCCGACTAAACCAGCCCGCCGCACTTCCTCTCCTCACTCCTCCTGCCTGAGGGCAAAAATCAACCACCGCGGCAGATCCATGCTGCTTGAGGCGGCTTCCCTCAAGGGGCAATCCATATCGACAGCAAGGGGTAAAAATCTCCCTGCCCCCATCGCCGGAGATAGCTGTCTGGATTTGCCGCTGCGCCGCAGCCTGGGAGGCTATTTCATAGGTCAAAATAGCCGCGGCCTCACCCAGAGGCTCATCGTAAAACTGGATCATCTGATCCAATCGCCTCATCATCAGCCTCAGATCCCCGATCCCCTCCTGATAAGGGATGTTGAAATAATAAGCCAAAAGCCGGGCAGGGGAGCGCTCATCCAGCTCAGCCTCTTTAAACCCAAGGGTATAGCCGCGAAGTGCTGCTCCCAGCCGCTGTCCCAAAGCGAGCAGTATGGCCGAATCGAGCCCTCCGCTCAAGAGAAGGTTTATCGGCATACCATTATCATTAGACAGCGATAGGCGAACGGACTCAAGCAGCAAATTAAGCAGAGTCTGCTGATACTTTTTCTCAGCCTCTTCCTCTGCCTGGGGTGATGGTTCAATATCCCAATACCTTCGTACTACATACCCTTCCGGCGAACAAAGCAAATAATAGCCTGGGGGAAGTTTATAAATCCCAAGAAAAATACTTCTCGGTGCCGGCACATAAAGGTAAGCCAGGTAGTCGGCTACACTCCTGGGGTTAAGCTCTCTGGCCACGCTCTGATCCTGGAAGAGAGCCTTAATCTCAGAGGCGAAAAGTAGCCGATAGCCATCAGCCCAGTAATACAGCGGCTTAATGCCAAGCTGATCACGAGCCAGTATAAGGCGTCTGGCCCTCTTGTCCCACAGAGCCAGAGAGAACATCCCCTCTAGGTCGCCGAGAAAATCAACTCCCTTTTCCTCATAGAGGTGTAGGACAACTTCTGCATCAGAGTCGGTCTGAAAATAATGTCCCTTTCCCCTCAGATATCGGTACAGCTCTCGATAATTATAAATCTCTCCATCGAGAACCAGCACCTTAGAATGATCCTCATTGAATTGCGGCTGCTCTTCCTCCTTAGCCGGAATACCCAGTCGCCGATAACCTAGGGCCAGCTCCTGGTCATAATATTCACCAGCCTCTGCCGGACCTCGATGCTTGATGGCTTGAATCATTTTCCGAATCAACATCTCCTGAGCTGGCTGCTGATTGTAGTACCCATAGACTCCGACGATTCCGCCCATATGATTCTTAGCTCCACTTGATCAAGGTATGGGGAAAGTACAACCAAAACGTGGTTATCACTAGGTTCGTTCACTCAATGTCTACCAAAAGCCATCAGTGTTCTTATCGGAACTTTCCACTCAGGAAACCAGGAACTTGCCTCCTTAAAGATAAAGTGTAGAAAGAGGATAAAATCTCAGGCAGAGAGTAGCCTGGTATAGATTTTGAAGTAGCGCTCCATCCTCTTTAGTAGGGAAAGGGGCGGTTTTGACTGCTGGCATGTTCTTTCCCGACACAGGTGTCTGATTTGTCTGTTTATAATGAACTTAAGACACTTGCCGGTCAAATCGGAAATATTATCTAGTCCCAAACTGCCTCTGCTCTCCTCTAGCTCATGTTCATATAAATTTCCATTTGCCTTGCCACCTGAGCGATCCTCCTGATGATCAATCATCAGGGCCTCAATCGGATCTAAAGAAAAAGCCTCTCTGCTCGATCCAGCCCCTACCCACGGATAAACCAAGATCTCGACTATCGGCTGACGGCGATGAAAATTCCTAGGGCCAACCTGCCCGATGTAGATAATATGTCCTGAAGTATTAAAACATTGATGTCGACGAGCTTCAGGCCCATCCTCTTCATTTTCCCCGCTGATCTTGCCACAAACCTGAAGCAGCGAGCTAGCTCCCTGCCGATGGTAAAGGGAGCGGATGAAACGGACTATCTGATCATCCTCCTGCAAATGGCCTTCCTGCGAAAATGTGCTGTCCGATTGGGCCGATGGTATCTTATGACAGTCGCTCTCTTCTCCAGAAACTACAAAAACATTCCCCTCAGGGACCCCAAGCTCTATGAGCTCCTGTCGCCACGACTCTTCTCTGACCACCACAGCCTCGGCCTGCCGCCACAGGAAAGCTTCCAGTAGATCTTGCCTCAAAACAAGGCTCGGTGAAATCATCTCCTCCTTGGCGGCACTGCCACTTGAATCCTCGAAAGCTTGACCTAGGCTGTATTGCCTATTATTCAGCTGCCAGACATTATTACTCATATCATAAAGCATCGGAATTTTCTCGCGGCGGCAAACCTCCAGGGCAGCCAGCCCACTCGTGCATGGTAGGTGGGCATGGATCAGGTGAATTCTCTGCCGGCTGACAAGCTCTGAGATAGCCTGCTGCAAGATGGAGATTGAAAGTTTTTCCTCCTGAGGAAGACAATGCCTTTTAAAATCATCTCCTCTCCTCATCGGGGGAAAGGTCCGATAATGATAAATCCCATCGATCAACTCAAGAGAATTAGAGACAATTTCATGCCGAGGAGAGGTGATTACCAGGGGAGTTAGCCCAAGATCCCTTTGCAGCTTTATCAGGCGGTAAGTTTTCAGGCTATATCCGGTAACATACGGCAAGGAATGATCCAGAATGTGCAAAATCTTCACAGATGGTTCCACACAAACACCGATGCTGTCTTTCATGCCAGCCCCCTGGCTTCTAGGTTGAGATCATAGACATGAATTACCTCAGAGAATTTCTCACCGTACTTATCGGAAGAAATCTTCGCGGCTATCATCTTTTTGACTCCGGGCAAGAGAAGCTGATTGTATGACATTGATTGTCTTGATGATTTAAGAGGTTCTTTCGCTAAATGCGTAACACAAGTGCGCGGCGTATCAATTACGCCATCAATTGTAGGTGCGGACTTTGTGCCGCCGCAGCTTGCGCACTTTATTAGCGAAAGGACCATTTAAGAAAAGGGGAATGCAGGGGAATATCTCTTTTTGAGGAAATTTTTCGCCTAAATCTGCTCCCTGATCCTTGCAACCTGCCGAGCTACGGTCTCTACCGCTTCAATACCGGTCCAAGGGCTCATGATAAACGACTTAATGGCAGCTATTGGTAGCCGCTCATCGTAGCCTGCATGCCGATAAGCATCTGTCCAGGACAAGAGGACTCCCTCACCAGCCATAGCCTGCTGGTGGATGCGCTCAAAGATGCGGCGATTGTAAGCATTGTGCTCCTGTAGCTGCTTGCAATAGTCAGGATCGGTCTGCTCCCGCTGAAAAGCAAGAGCAGGATCCACCCCGTCAGGGTAAACCCGAAAGAGAGTTACCGGGCCATAGTTATAATCATTGAGCACCTCAACAAAAGGGTAGCTCTCAAGCCTCTCGCGCAGCATCTCGGACATTTCAACTACGTGCCCGATTATGGCCCGATACCCTTGCTTGCCGAGAAGTCGCATATTAGCCAAGGCGGCCAGGGCGCTTGCCCCAGAGCGCGAGCACTCCAGGGTATAGATTCCGGGATTATAGTGCCCAAACCGATACAAATAGGGCATCTGGGCCGGGTCTCGGCTCAGGAGATTTAGATCGCTTCGGTTCTTGACCATAAAGACACTGGAAATATAGGGTGCATAGCCTGTCTTATGAAAGTCAATGCCCAGGCTGTCAGCCATTGACAGGGCGCTGATCCGCTGAACAGAGTCTTGCAGCGAGCGAATCGTTCGGGCATGAAGACCCAGGGGATTGATTTGGAAGTCATAGTCGCGAAATGTCAGCCAGGCCCAGCCAATGACCGAATCAGCATGAACATGAGGCGGATGCTCCAGGCCGTACTCTTTAGCCAGTTGATCTCTCAAATGGACAATAGCCGCAAGATCATCAATCCCAAAGGCATCGGTTGTGCCAAGGGTAGCGATGATAGCGGCGATCCTCTCTTTACGCTCAAAAGCGCGGCGAAGATAATTTTCAAGATCTATCAATGACATTTCATTATTTGCAGTCGATGGTATGGTTACCACATTCTTGGTGCCGATCCCAAGCCAGCCAGCCACATTGAGTCGGCTGTAGTGCGAAGCCTCAGAGGTAACAATTTTGACCCCCTCGCCGCGCACTCCGCAAGACATAACCTGGCCACCAAAGAGCTTCTCAAGGCCCAGCTTGCAGCCATAGAGGATCGTCCCTGTGCCGCCAAAGGTAAAGATCCCCCCGGCCTGCTTCGGGTCATAGCCAACCAAATCGCAGAGCATGGCTATTGCCTGGACCTCAGCTTCGGCGAATCGGCCTGAGTATTCATCGGATAGGATATTCGGATTGTAGATGGCGCCGGCCATAAAAGCCATAATACTTGGAATAGTAGGTGGGGCAATGACCTGAGCCTGGCAGTTCGGATGAGCCCAGATGATCATGCCCTGGCAGTAGTCGGCTAAAAGCTTGGTCATTTCCTCTACTGAGCTTATCTTTTCTGGAAAACCCTGCTGAAAGCTATTCTCGTATCGCCTCTCCTGTTCTATGCCTAGAATCGGAGCTGCGGATTTCAAGCTGTCTACCCGATCGAGAAAATTGGATATGGTGTGAACAAAGTAGCCGTCCATAATAGGATTTGAGGTCGGCACAGGGAAAAAGGTCTTTAGCTGCTCAAGAATATCGGTGTAGTTTTGCCACTGTCTCGGTCCATTGGACATAATAATCTCTCTTTCTTATATCTTTTTCTTACTACCGGACACATTTTATCTTCCGGTTTTGTATGTGCCTTCTTGAGTGCAGGCATTTCATGTCATTCCCACGTAGGCAGAAATCCAGAGGGTTGCGGCAACCATACATGGATTACCACTTTCGCGGGAGTGATGATAAAAGTGTCCGGTAGTGAAATCTTTTTTCATTCCTCACTGCCCTTTAGGCTTTTTTCAGATACCATGCCACCGAGATGGCGCTGAAACCACTGGGCGGCCAGCCGCGCCACTTCATCCAGCTTGCCAGGCTCTTCAAAGAGATGGGATGCGCCTGGAACAATCACCAGCTCCCGCTCTCCCCCCAATTGGGCATAAGCCTGCTGATTTAAGGGTATGACCGGATAATCCCTCCCGCCGACAATGAGCAGGGTAGGGACCTTCACCTTTGGCAGGATAGACAAAACCATATCAGGCCGCCCACCCCTTGATACCACTGCCCCGATAACCTCCGGCCCTAGAATAGCCGCCGCGCAGAGTGCGGCCGCGGCTCCAGTACTAGCCCCAAAATAGCCAATTCTACTTCCTTGAATTTCTGGCCTCTTTTGTATCCAGCGGGTTGAAGCTATCAGCCTCTTAGTTAATAGATCAATATCGAACCGCCTCTCATACCTAATATCTTCCTGCTCGGTCAAAAGATCAAATAACAAGGTAGCCATCCCTGCTCGGCGAAGCAGCAAAGCCACATAGGTATTTCGAGGACTAAGGCGGCTGCTCCCACTGCCATGAGCAAATATGACTACTCCGGCCGCGGCCGCAAGTGGCAAGCTAAGCGTCCCTTTAAGATTCACTCCCTCATCAGTAGGGATCGTAACCTCCTCATCCTGCCGCGGCGGCTGCTGCTGGTTACTTCCACCTGCCTGATTATCCTCCATCTAATCGCTCTCCTTCCTTGCTGAATATTGAGCGGCCTCATTTTATGACCATAACCTCAACCGCACCCTCCCGACGAAGCACAACCACACCCACATCCTGAGCATGTCGCCTAAGAGAAAGATCTATTGATGCCCCCGCAACCTTAAGATTTTTAATCTCAACCTCATCAAGAAACTCCGGCAAAAGAGGATAATGGAAGCAAACCTGCCCTGCCGGAGCATTGATCGAAAGCCCCAAACAAGATTGAAGGAGTAAAAATACCGCTCCAATGGCCCAAGATTGTGGTGCACAGGCAACAGGGTATAGAGTAGGCCCCACCCCAGGGCGGCGAACAAATCCACAGAACAATTCCGGCAGACGATGAAGATCCATGGACAGGGTAGCGTCAAGAAGACCAGACATAATCTTGGGAATAAACCCCTTTAGCTTGTAGCGAGAAAGCCCCCAGGCAATAAGGGAATTGTCATGAGGCCAGACAGACCCATTATGGTAGGACATGGGATTATACCGTGCTTCTGACTCAGCTACGGTCCGAATTCCCCATCCAGAGAAAAACCCGCGGCCAAGGAGAAGCTCGGCCACCTGCCGGGCATGCTCCTCAGTGGCGATTCCAGAAAAGAGGCAGTGGCCAGCATTAGAGGTGCGTACTCGACAAGGGTTCTTCTTACCATCGAGAGCAAAAGCATAGGTTGAAAGCTCTTCACACCAGAAGGCCTCCTCAAACCTCCCCTTGAGTTTCTGAGCTGCCACAAGAAGCCTCTCGGCCACCTGCGGGTATCCCAAAACAGAGGCTAAATAAGCGGCCCGACACTTGGCATCATATACATACCCTTGAACCTCACACAGGGCAATCGGCCCCTCAGCCAGCGTCCCATCAGCATGGAAAACCGCATCATGGGAATCCTTCCAGCCCTGATTAATTAGCCCCTCGGTCGTATGTCGCTTATATTCCACAAATCCATCTCCATCCTGATCACCATATTGGTCGATCCACTCAATAGCCAGCATGATATTTGGCCAGATTGATTGAATAAACTCCCGATCCGCGGTTCTCTCATAATAGGCTCCAGCCAAAATAATAAACAGCGGAGTGGAATCTACACTGCCATAGTAGCGACCAAAAGGGATTTCTCCAAGAGCAGCCATCTCTCCAAGGCGAATTTCATGGAGAATCTTGCCTGGTTCAGCATCCCGCCGAGCATCACTCTCTCTGGCTTGCATTGAAGCCAGATAGGCTAAAACTCCCCGAGCAATATCGGGAGCAACCCACAGCATCTGAAAAGCAGTGATAATTCCATCCCGACCAAAGGCTGTACTGAACCAAGGGACTCCGGCATAAGGATATAGCCCGTGGGCCGTAGCCGTGAGCATCATGCAAAGATCGGCTTGCGAGCGACTCAGCCACTCGTTGAATTGCTCATTAGAGGTAGAAACCTCACAAAATCGAGCTCTTATGTCCTTCAGAGAATCTGCGGCCTCAACCCAGGCACTCTGATAAGAATGAGACAAGAGTTTTCCTCGCCCACAGGTGCAGCAGACAGTCATAAAAAATGTGGCCGTCTGCTTGGGTTTAAGACTCACCTGAAAGCTCGCCTCAGATGGAGAGAGGCGATCTGGCCATGGAGAGAATTCAATATGCGTCTGCCGCACCTTCCCATCGAGCCCCTCATAGGAGAGAACAACTCGCCCCCCCTCAACCAAAGGCTCCAGCAGCCTGCCCCTTCGCTCTCTGACCATACCCCGAACCTCAAAAATATCAACAAAATCAGCGTCAAAACATAGGGAAAAATCAATATTGATCTCATCAAGACCATAATTTAAAAGCCGCAGGCGCTCATAGCTCGCTCCCTGCCAGAGAAACTTAGAGCGGAAAATATGCAAACTCCCTCTTGGGACCACCACCTCATCACCAACCAGAATGTCGAGATTGGTCAGGTCTACGGCCAAAACCTCATTGGTTTCTCTGATGGTTGAGCTGAGAAGAAGAGGTCGGTTTTTGCCAAGGCGAAGCTCAAGCCGTGAGAGAAACCGTGTCCCTTCATGATAAATACCCTGCTCGCAGCTTCCCAGACAAAGAATGTCCCCATAGTGATCAAAGACGGCAAAGGTTTCACCATGCTTCAAAACCCGCCTGTTTTTTTCAGCCAGAGAAAATGTGGCTAGAATATAAAATTCATCTTCGACCCGAATCTTCTCTTCCAAAGCCTCTCCTTAGCACCTTGACTCGCTCAGCCCGATCAGCCCCATGACTATCAGCAGACCAATCGCCATCACTATTGTCTAGCCCAAAGGCCGATCCGGCTTGCTCAATCTTTATCTTTTCTTTCTGCTCAGAAATTTTCCGCTCACTGATCATCCTCTGGTAAAGCTTCAGATAGTCTTTGGCCAGCCGCCTAGCTGAAAAGCGCTCTTCAAAAATCTGACGGCACCTCCGGCGGCTTAAGGTTGTAACTTGCTTGACCGCTTCTGCCGCCTCCCCTATCCCATTCACCAAAAAGCCGGTCAGGCCATGATCAATGATCTCCGGCACAGAACCTAACCGATAGGCAATAACCGGAGTCCCACAAGCCATAGACTCAATCATTACCAGGCCGAACGGCTCCGGCCAATCAATCGGGAAAAGAAGCGCATAGGCATTCCCAAGAAAATCATTCTTTTCTCTCTCGCCAATCTCACCGATATACTCAACCAGAGGCTCCTTGAGGAGCGGCTTGATAATGTTATTGAAATAATCCAAATTGACCGGATCAAGCTTGGCCGCAACCTTAAGTTCCATCCCGACCCGCTTGGCAATCTGAATAGCCCGATCGAGCCGCTTTTCAGGTGAGATACGACCAAGAAAGGCCAAATACTTGCCATGCTCCTCCCGCAAAGTATAAAGATCTTCAGGCAGACCATGATAGACCGTGCCCTGCCAGTTTACCCAGGGGAGCGGCTTGCGCTGATTATCAGAGATCGACACCACAGGCATGTCGCTAAATTCCCGATACAGCCCTTGCAGGTCCGCTATATCCAGCCTCCCGTGAAGAGTGCTAATATGAGCAACCTTAAGCCGCCTTAGAGTAGGAAAATGAATATAGTCAATATGGAAATGCACAATGTCAAACTGATCCACATTTTTGAATACCTGCTCTAGCATCAGCACATGATGAGCCATGCAGTCCTGACATTGTCTGCTTAACCTCAAAGACTGCTCGCAAGGGGAGATCAGACGAGCGCTGGTAATCGAATCCCCACTGGCGAAAAGAGTTACCTCATGGCCCTGTCGAACCAGCTCCTCGGTAAGATAAGAGACCACTCGCTCCGTTCCACCATAGTATTTCGGAGGAACACTCTCATATAACGGAGCAACTTGGGCTATATACATAGAAGTAAACCTTTCCCTTGAACAATAATTTCCGATTGATCACCTCTTCCCGTTGTTGTTACCCCATGAATCGGTATTATCAGCCAATTTCAATGACTCTTTGGATAGAATCACATTAAGTTTAAGGGGAAAAACATTAATAGGGGAAAACCCTTTTGAAAAAGGGTTTTCCCCTTAAAACCCCTTTCCTAAAACTTTTAATAACCTTCGGGATTATGAAGAGAAGATTGTTGAATAAAAGATTGTTTTGAATAACAGATTGTTAGATTTGAATAAAAGGTTGTTAAAGAAAATTATTATGGAGAAAAGATCATTGAGAAATAAGAAAAGTTATGGAGAAAATTCTCTAGCCAAGGCGTTGACCCGCACCTCTTCCTCTTTTGGATACTGGCCGACAACAACAATGTTCAATCCTGAATTAACAAAATGCTCCCGACACAAACGAAAGATCTGCTCTCTGGTTACCTGCTCGATCTTTTTCCGCTCAGCCTCCAGCGACTCTCCCTGACGATAAAGTTCATTCCAGCCGAAGCGGTCAGCCATTTTAGCCACATTGTCCAGCGAAAAATCAAACTCAAGAATACAGCGACGCCTAGCCCGCGAAAACTCCTCCTGAGAAACCAGCTCAGTGGTCAGATTCTTAATCTGCCGAAGCACCTCCTGCACCACGCGGGAAATTTTCCCTGGAGCTACTGAAAAATCAATATCAAAGGTGCCAGTGTCATGAAAAGAGGAAACCGAGGCGGAAATGTCGTAAACTAGCCCCTGCCGCTCGCGAATATTCCACTGAAGACGGGAAGAGTTGCCATAGTCCATTATTCTCTGAAGCAGCAAGATGGCGTAGTAATCGGGTGAATTGTATGATACGGCCCGAAAGCAAACCTGCACATTGGCCTGACTGCCGGAGTTTTTCTTAAACAGGACCCTGGCAGCTTGCTGGCAGGATTTTTGAGGGGTAATCTGGATCTCTTGCCCTCTCGGAAGGGCAGAAAAGTATCTGCTGGCAAGACTAAGAGCCTGCTCGTGCTCGATCTTGCCAGCAATGCACAAGACCATATTTGAGGCGGTATAATGAGTTTCAAAAAATGATCTAACCTCCTGCTCGGTGAAGCGAAGTACATTCTCTCTGGTGCCAAGTGTTGGAAACCCTAAGCTACTGTCCGGCCAAAGCATTTTAGAAGAAAGATTGTCAATGTCGATATCCTCTCCCCGCTCATTGGTTTCATTAAGGATTTCTTCCAGAATGATTTGCTTTTCCGTGTCCATGTCCGCAAATCTGGGTGAGAGAAACAGTTCGGAAAAAAGGGCCACCCCCCTAGCGAAGTAGCGAGGATGCAGGCTTAGCCAGTAGCAGGTATCCTCAACTCCAGTTACGGCATTGATATCCCCTCCTAGAGATTCAAAGCGCTTATGCAACTGATAGGAATTGGGCATATTTTTAGTGCCCCGAAATAGCATATGCTCAAGGAAGTGAGAGATACCGTTATTGGCCTCAGTCTCAAACCGTGTGCCTGCCTTGACATACAGACTGATTTCCACCGAATGAAGATGGGGCATCTCTACGGTAATAACCCGCAGCCCATTATCTAGCACTGACTTGCGGTAGGTAAGGGAATGATTTTCCATCACAGGAGATCGACCTTCAACCCACTCTTTTGGTGAACTACAGCTTATGCGAAACGATCCTGGGCTCCTGGTCATCCCCCTGGTACTGGCGGTAAAAACAGGTCCGATATCCGGTGTGGCAAGCTGGCCCTTTTTGCCTGACCTTAATCAGCAGGGTGTCTGCATCACAGTCATAGAGTATCTCCTGCACTTCCTGGATATGTCCTGAGGTTTCTCCCTTTTTCCAAAGACAATTCCTCGATCGGCTCCAAAAATGAGTAATGCCTGTTTCAATCGTCAGCCTTAACGATTCGGCATTCATATAAGCAAGCATCAAAATTTCTTTATCAGTGGCATCCTGAATAATTGCCGGAATCAATCCACCTGGACCAAACTTTAATTCCTTAAGTAAATTCATCATATCCTTTCCTCTGGTTAGCTGGATAATCGCTTTTGCCGCTTAGATATTCATTCTTGGGCTCAAGCCCATACATTTTCAATTTCTGATACAGAAGACCGCGATCGATTTTCAAAACCTTGGCACTCTTTGAGATATTACCTCGATTGGCCTGCAAAGTCTGAGCTATTAAACACTTTTCAAACTCCTGCTTTGCCTCCTTCAAAGAGGGTGGGCTTTTCTCCCTAAAGGAGAGCGGAATATCCTGCGCCGTAATTATATTGCCGGGGACCATAATAACCAGTCTCTCGATCAAATTTTTCAATTCCCGCACATTACCAGGCCAATCGTATAGACTTAATAGGTCCATAGCTTCAGAGGTGATTTTTTTCAACTTCCGTCCGTTTTCGGCACAAAATTCCCTCAAAAAATGATCAACCAGAGCCGGAATATCCTCTTTCCGCTCCCTCAGACTTGGAACCGTGATCGGGATAACACTCAGCCGATAATACAGGTCCTCGCGAAAATTTCCACGCTCGATCTCCTCTTTCAGATTCTTATTCGAGGCGGCAATCACTCGGACATCAATCTTGATCGACTCTGTACCCCCGACGCGCTGTACGGCTTCCTCCTCCAGAACCCGCAGTAGCTTGGCCTGGGTTTTAAGACTCATATCACCGACTTCATCCAAAAACAGGGTCCCGCCATCAGCCAGCTCGAATTTTCCCCGCCTCAGGCTGCTGGCTCCGGTAAAAGCCCCCTTCTCATGACCAAATAATTCACTCTCAATCAGGTCTTCAGGAATAGCTGCACAGTTTACTCCGATAAATGGCTTATCCCTTCTTTTGCTTTTTTCGTGAATTTCATGGGCGATTAATTCCTTTCCCGTACCGTTTTCGCCATAGATCAAGACTCGTCCATTGGTCGGCGCGGCGATTTGAACCTGTTTTCTCAGTTCATTTAAAGCCTTACTTTGACCAATAATTTCATATTTTTTATTGATCCTCATCCTTAAAGTCTTATTTTCCGCCTCAAGCCTGCGCTGATCCAGGGCATGTTTCACAGTCAATACGGTCTTCTCTAGGGAAAGCGGCTTTTCAATAAAATCAAAGGCCCCCATCTTGATAGCCCGAACTGCGGTTTCAATCGTCCCATGCCCTGAAATCATAATCACCGGAATATCAGGATTCGACTCCCGGACCTTTTGCAAAAGTTCAAGGCCATCGATTCCAGGCATCCAGATATCGGACAGAATCAGGTCAGGGGGAGGATCGGTTTGAATTTTGGCCAAGGCAGCCTCGCCATCTTCAGCCAGCGAGACTTTATATCCCTCATCAGTCAGAATCCCGGCCAGTGAGGAGCGAATTCGAGCTTCATCATCAATAACCAGGATATGGGCAGAGGGCATGAACTTTACCACCACCTCCCAACATCATCTCGATCAATATACCTCCTAATTCCAAACCTCCGGCGCCGTCTCTTGAACCAAGAGACAAGTACTACTCCAGCTATAAAACCTCCAATATGGGCAAACCAGGCAACTCCCCCAGAAATCGAGTGAGCGGTCAGGCTAAATGCTCCGCTGAGAAATTGAACAACGATCCAGAACGTAAGAAAAAACACGGCAGGAAGCCGTACGGTTTCGATCAGGAAGCCAAAAAAAATCAAAGTTATTACCTTAGCCTGGGGAAACAAGAGCAGATAAGCCCCCAAAACCCCAGAAATAGCTCCGCTGGCCCCAATCATGGGTATAGTCGAATTCGGTGCAATCATGATCTGAGTAATCGCCGCCGCCACCCCACACAAAAGATAGAAGACAGCAAACCGGATATGGCCCATCGAGTCTTCCACATTATCCCCAAAAATCCACAGATAGAGCATATTTCCCCCTACATGAGCTAGCCCGCCGTGGAGAAACATAGAGGTCAACACCGTAAACGGCAAGGGGATAGGGGCCCAGGGAGGAATATCTCTCAAGTGACTAAATTCATAAGGGATGATACCAAGCGTTAAAATCAGCCGCTCGCTATTTGCTCCCAAAAGGAGCTGGTAAAAAAAAAAACCGCACAATTCAAACCAATAATGATCAGGGTAACTATCGGAAAACTCTCACTCGGGATATCATCCTTTAGGGGAATCAAACAGCTCGCTCCTTGCTCTCTCTAACGCTTTACTTTATACTATACTTTATCTATCTAGATTTACTTTACTACCTATGCCTTATTTTCTACTTACTTTCTTTCGCTCGGCTCGCCGCCGCGGCCTCTCATCTCTTTTTCCAAAAAAGCCTTCAGGGTATTGTAGATAAATTCTCCCTGCTTTAGAGCATCGCTGGCCTCTTCCGGGCCATAGACTTTGGATGGGACCCACAGGGGGAGGTCCCCACGCTGATAGAGTGGAAATCTAGTTCTTGCCCCGTGCTTTTCCAAAATCAAGGCGGCTTTTTGGATTTCATCAATATTTTCGATTTCGCCCCGGAATACAGCTACAAACAGAGTCGAAGTCTTATGATCACGGGTAAATATCTCACGGAGGGCTAAACAGGCTTTGGTAATTTTCTCAACACACTCCTGGGAGAAATGAATGGTGCGGCTGTAGAGCCCGTTAATATTGGTTAGCCGTGCGGTTTCAATATCAACGGTACTTTCAGTTAAATATGCCTCAGCTATATCCTTAGGATCGTGCACGTATTCTCTCCTTTCTTCTATACCCCACACACCCAATTTATTTGTTTCCTTACCCTCTGGCCTTAAAAAACTCATTATAAGCCCCCTTGCCAAGACAATAATACAAAATAAAATAAAAAAAGTCAACAGGTTAGGTGATATCGCACATGCTCCTCCTATTCCCCACTCATCTCAATATTCAGGGGCAAGAGGTGTGCTCTCTTTTATTCACCCCCACTAAAGCCTCCCCCATAACGCTTAATTCACCTTTTTCAGCTCTTTTTTTTCCATAAATAATCTTTGCGTAAATCGTGAGCTTGGGTATTGACTAATCAGCGTCTGAACAGCCTCCTTTTCTAGTTGCCTCTTTCCACTCTTTCCAGCAGCTTTAGCCAGATAATAAAATACCTCATCCTTTCGGCTGAATTGAGGATAATGGCTGAGAATTTCCTGAAGCCTGGCAATAGCCACCTCATAGTATTTACTCTTGAGGTAAAATTTGGCTATAGAGAGCTCATGGCTGCCGAGGCGATCTTTGCAGATTTGATACTTCTCTCTGGCCTCGTTCACCAGCGGACTTTTAGGGTATTGAGCTAAAAATGTTTCAAAGGCTGAGCAGGCTTCCTGTGTCTCCTCTTGGTCCCGATCCTCTGACAACATCTGCTTAAAATGGCACATTCCAAGCCGATACTGCGCCCAGTCAGAGAGTTTTCCCAAAGGGTAAAACTCTAGCACTTTCCGATATTCCACAGCAGCCTCATAATAAGCGCCTTCTTCATAATAGGTGTTAGCAATTCCCACCCTGGCCAGAGGAAGATAGCGGCTCTCTGGATATAAGACTTCAATATCCTGAAACTGCTTGCGGGCATCTAGGTACTTTTTCTTTTCGAATAAATTCATGCCGCCCTGATACAGTTCAAAATCAGAACGCACACGCTCCTGCTTGGTGCATCCCCAATGCCACGCAAAAGCCAAGATCAGCACCATCAAGGCTAGGCATCTGTTCGGGTTCAATCCAAATCGATTCATCCGTCTCCAATACCACATTCGCTCCTTTATATCAGACACCATAAACCCTATATCAGAACAACCATAAACCCTCGAAGGAGCTTAGCTCTTATTAGGGTTATGTCTCTCAATGGTAGCTAATAAATAAGAGCGAGCACATTAAAAATTTTGAGAAAAAAGATTAGAGAAAAAAAGAGGGAATGACCACCCCTTTTTTGCGCCAATCCCTCTCCTTATGAATCTACTTAACCCCCTCTTCCTGCTATTATCCCTTATCCCTAAATCCTTAGATTAAAGGCATGGAATGCAGGGAATATTCGGCCTCAAACCGCAGCTAGTTATTGGCAAAAATAAAAGCATCAGAAGAGCGGCCAAAAAAAGAAGATAGTAATACTTTAGCCTCATTTTCCCCTCACCCCCTTGAAGATCAATGCTCTCTCATTTTGATGATCTAACCATCTGCTTTCCCTTAAGCAAGCTATTAATCATAATCAATCACCGGCTAATCAATCACCGGCAATTCACTGAGGGCCTCTTTAATTTTCTCCTCAGGATACTCATAATCCTGGAGCTGATTAGCCAAGAAGCTGTCATATGAGGCTAAATCAAAATGTCCATGGCCGCTTAAGGAAAATACGATCACCTTTTCCTCTCCTGCCTCTCGGCACTTTTCTGCCTCCTCGATTACACAGTGGATAGCATGGGCTGATTCCGGAGCAGGGATGATCCCCTCGGTCCGGGCAAAGAGCAGAGCGCTTTCAAAAACAGCCGTCTGCTTGCAGCCTACAGCCTCGATGATCCCATTATGGAGTAGGTTACTGACAATGGGTGAGGCCCCGTGATAGCGAAGCCCACCAGCATGGATTCCCGGAGGGACAAAGTCATGGCCGAGGGTAAACATCTTGAGCAGGGGAGTAAGATGAGCGGTGTCCCCAAAATCATAGCGAAATTCCCCACGAGTGAGGGATGGGCAGGCAGTTGGCTCAACAGCAATAATCCGCAGATTACGGCCATTGATTTTTTCCCTGACATAGGGGAGAGCAAGGCCAGCGAAATTGGATCCTCCGCCGCAGCAGCCGACCAAAATATCGGGCTGAAGGCCGATCTTTTTGAACTGCTGCTGGGTCTCAAGACCGATAATGGTCTGATGGAGAAGCACATGGTTTAGCACAGATCCCAGGGCATACTTGGTGTCAGCATGCTGAACAGCATCCTCTATCGCCTCGCTGATGGCAATCCCCAGGCTCCCCAAAGAGTCCGGATCCTTGGCCAGGATATCTTGCCCCGCTTTGGTTTTCGGGCTAGGACTTGGGATCACTTCCGCACCCCAAACGTGCATCATTGACTTACGATAAGGCTTTTGCTGGTAGCTAACCTTGACCATATAGACCGTGCACTCAAGGCCAAAATGATTACAGGCAAAAGCAAGGGCACTTCCCCACTGGCCGGCGCCAGTTTCCGTAGCTAGCCTCTTTACCCCAGCTTGTCGATTATAGTACGCCTGCGCTACAGCGGTATTTGGTTTATGGCTACCCGGAGGGCTAACCCCTTCATTTTTATAGAAAATTTTAGCGGGAGTATTCAGCTTCTTCTCAAGACCCAAAGCCCTGACCAAAGGTGTTGGCCGCCATAGGCGATAAACATCGAGAACCTCCTCAGGGATAGAAATAGTCGACTGACTGCTTACCTCCTGCTCAATCAGTGCTTCGGGAAATATCGGCTGCAAGGCCTCAGGACCAATCGGCTGATGAGTGGCCGGATGCAGCGGCGGACTCAGCGGAGTGGGCAAATCAGGGAGAATATTATACCAGCTTAAGGGCATCTCCCGCTCAGAAAGCATTATTTTTCGATCTTGCATCTTACTTCTCTCCTTATCTACGGACAATTATTACAGATGTGCATGACCTCATCAATCATAATCTTGTGACTCGATCTCATCAATCATAATCTTTATGAATCGAATCTGAGGCCAAGTGAATTGAGAAATTCTAAATCTGTTCGATTGATTTTAAACTCAAATTTCTGCTCATCATCTTCTTCCTCAGACCGATAGGAGGATTCTTCCTCAGCCAGGTAGTAGGATGCCGACAGGCTATCTTCTTCCTCCTGTCGATACAGACAAACTCCTACAGCCAAAGAGAGGTCTACCTGATACCCCTGCTCCTTAATCCGCTGCAACACATCCTGTACCATATTCGATTGGATCAGGTTTTCACTAATGGCATCGCCCAGCTCACGGATCATGGCCTTCAACTTTTCCTTGTTTTTACCCATGCCTCCTTACCCCCCTCTTTTTCGGAAAACCATCTTTTTCGAGATGGATTAGCCTATTCATCAAGGTTGATGATTGATAACTCGGGTTAGATATTATCTATATTATTTAGCTATTATCTATTATGATGATGCCTCCAGCATTTCACTGACCATCTGCTGAACCTTCTGCCGACACTGATCTTTTAAAACCTGAATGACTTGGCCCGTTTTCCGAATACGAATCTCTACTGAATTTTGCTTCAACGACTTGCTGCCTATGGTGATTCGAACAGGGATCCCTAGTAAATCAGAATCCTTGAATTTGACCCCCGGCCTCTCCTCCCGATCATCAATGATGACTTCAAGGCCAGCAGATAGCAATTCCTGATAAATCGCCTCAGCAGCCTCCCTGATATCCTTATCGGTGGTATCCGTCGGAAGCACCATAACCTGATAGGGAGCAATAGGCATCGGCCAGATAATGCCATCCCGATCATGGTTCTGTTCGATCGAAGCGGCCATGGTCCTGCCAACCCCTATTCCGTAGCAGCCCATAACGATCGTCTTCTCTTCACCATTCTGGTCAAGATAGGTAGCCTGCAATGCCTTACTATATTTGGTCCCTAACTTGAAAATATGGCCTACCTCAATCCCACGGCTGATTTTAAGCGGCCCCTGACATCGTGGGCAGGGATCGTCCTCTTGCACTACCCGCAAATCGAAAAATTCCGGCCTAGGGCAGTCTCTTCCCCAATTTACATTGATAAAATGAGTATCCTTCCGATTGGCCCCAACCACGAAATTTTCAATATCCCTAACCGAATAATCAGCCACAACCCGCACGCCAGAAAGCCCCACAGGTCCGGAGAACCCGACACTTTCAGGGCCGGTTATCGACTCGACTACCTGTGGGCTGGCCATACTTATTTTAGTCGCCGCGGTCAGATTTTTTAATTTTACCTCATTCAATTCCTGATCCCCGCGGATCAATACGGCCAAAATCTGCTCATCAGCCAAAACAAGCAGGGTCTTGACAACCTGAGACGGACTCACTCCCAGGAAGGAGGCTACCTCCTGGACCGTGGAAAGCTCAGGAGTTGACACCGGCTGCATGGCTAGCCAGCTTGTAGAGTTCTCCACAGGCTCTTTATCCGCAATAGCGTAGGTGGCCTTTTCAACATTCGAGGCATACTCACAGCGGCTACAGCTTGCAATCCTATCCTCGCCTGACTCCGCCAGGACCATAAACTCATGGGAGAAGCTGCCGCCGATAGCTCCAGTGTCAGCCTCAACCGCTTTGCATATCAATCCACAGCGGCGAAAGATCCTCTCGTAGGTCTCTTTCATCTTCTGATAGCTGATCTCGGCTCCGGCATCGTCGCGATCAAAACTGTAGGCATCCTTCATGATAAATTCCCGGCCTCGCATCAGTCCAAAGCGAGGGCGAATTTCATCACGGAATTTGGTCTGGATTTGGTATAAATTCAGGGGCAGTTGCCGATAAGAGCGCACCTCGCGGCGGACCAGATCCGTGATCACTTCCTCATGGGTTGGCCCTAAGCAAAATTGGCGGCTATGCCGATCTTGCAGCCGCATAAGCTCCGGCCCGTACAGGGACCAGCGCCCGCTCTCCTGCCAAAGCTCTGCCGGACAAAGCACCGGCAGATGCACCTCAAGCGCTCCAGCCCGATTCATCTCCTCACGGATGATCCCTTCAATCTTCTGAATAACCCGATACCCCAGCGGCAGGTAGGTATATACGCCAGCCGCTAACTTTCTGATCATCCCGGCCCGCAGCATCAACTGATGGCTGATAACCTCAGCCTCTGCCGGCACCTCCTTGACCGTATTAATGAATGCCTCAGAAAATCGCACCTCTTGCTCTCCTTAACAAGAATCTCATTACAAGAATCTCACCCAAATTTTACCCAAAATATCTTTTTCACTCCGCTCATGGTAGCAAAGAGCCCCTACTTTTGCAAGCCCTAATACCGATTTGACACTCCAAGAAAGAATAATTAAATTAACCCCGATCGCTTATTCTCCCCAAGGTCCTGCCTTCGAGAACCTCGGTTATTTCCACCATGACCTGCTGGTTGATTAGCCCATCGCCCCCCTCAACCACCACCTTGATATAGTTTCCGGTCAGGGCAATAAGGCCGCCGGTCTGCTCATCCCTTTGCCCTAGAACAAGGGCTGGAAGGGGAAGATTCAAAAATTGCCGCCTGAAGTGATAGAATTTCCTCCTGCTCAAAGCCCGCAAGGCGCGACATCGCTCCTTCTTTATGCTGCCGTCAATCTGAGGCGACATCCTGGCTGCCTCTGTTCCGGGCCGCGGGGAGAAGCTGAAAACATGGAGGTAAGCCAAGGGGAGAGATTCAATAAACCGGAAGGTCCTCTGAAAGCTCTCCTCACTCTCACCAGGAAAGCCAACTATGACATCCGCTCCTGTGGCCAGATAAGGCCTCTGGGAGACTAACTCTTCAATTAGCTGGCGGTAGTAAGCGCTTGTGTAGGGCCTTCGCATGGCCTGAAGAATCTGATCATCCCCACTCTGCAGGGGAATGTGCAGATGAGGGCAAACTCGGTGACAGTGGGTAACCACTCTTTTCAGGGCCGGGGTAAACTCCGTAGGCTCGATGGAGCTTAAGCGTATTCGGATCTGGCTCAATCTTTGATCGGTGAGCAGGGCTTCAAGAAGGGCGGCCAGATCGATCCTCTCCTCTAAGTCCTGACCATAGGTGCCAAGGTGAATGCCGGTTAGAACCAGCTCTTGATAGCCATTTTCGATCAGCCGCCTGGCCTGGGCCAGAACGTCATCCGGCCGGGCGCTGCGATTTCTCCCCCGGGCTGTGGGCACAATGCAATAGCTACACCGCTGGTCGCACCCTTCCTGGATTTTTAAAAAAGCTCTGGTGTAGCCGGGAAAATGGTTGATAAGCTGAGGATCAAACTGCGTCTTTTGGCTAAGCTCACTCACTATAATCTTCGGATAACCTCGCTTGCTGAGCGTGGCAAGATAATGTACCAGATGGCCTTTCTCGGTATTGCCAACCACTAGGTCCACCCCGGGCATAGAGGCTAGCCGCTGCGGATTGACCTGGGCCGAGCAGCCCGTAGCCACAATCAACGCCTGGGGGTTAGTCTGCTGGGCCTGTCTTATCTTCATCCTGGAGTGGTAATCCCCTTTGTTAGTAACCGTGCAGGTGTTTATAATATAGACGTCAGCCACGCTCTCGAAGGGAACGATTGAATAGCCGCACTGCTCAAGTTGCTCCTGCAAGAACATGGTCTCATATTGATTCAGCTTACAGCCAAGAGTAAATAATGCTGCTTTTTGAGACATTTTTTGAGATATTATTGAGAGATTATAGTTTTATTATATAAAACTAATCTGTGTAATTAGATATAATCTATAACATAATTTATGTATTTACTATGATATGTATTCACTATAACATGTGCTAATTATAACAAATAATTTCAATTAGTTCAATGAGCGGATTGAAATTAAAGTTTTAGGAAAGGGGTATAAGGGGAAAACCCTTTTTCAAAAGGGTTTTCCCTTTTCAAAAGGGTTTTCCCCCAGATGTTCCCCATGTTTAAATTAGGAGGAGGAGATAAGCCGCAGGGGAAGGGTATTGAGGTAAAAGATAATAGTAT
>JAILZY010000153.1 GCA_023512255.1 bacterium
ACTTTCTTCTCTCTTTATTTTCTCTCCTCCCCTTTATATTTTCAACATTATTTTTTCAACATGGGGAACATCTGGGAATATCGAATAAGATTTGCACTTTGTTATAGTATGTGTTATTATACAATTTCTCTAGGGAAGAATCTATTAGAAAATTATCGAAACGACAGAAAAAAAGGAGCAATGATCAATGTCCAGAAGATGCGATATTTGCGGCAAAGGTTCTCAATTCGGTCATACCATAAGTCATGCTCATAACAAAACAAAAAGGCGCTGGTTTCCCAATATCCAGAAGATCAGAGTGCTGGTAAATGGTGCTGCTCGTCGACTAAATGTCTGCACCCGATGTATCCACAAGGGAAAGATCGAGAAAGCTGTCTGAAAGCTGCTGCTTTCTCTCTAAAAAATTCCTCATCAGGGAGATTCTCTTGTAGGTGCGGCTCTTTCCTCCGATGCTGTGATCATTACGCTATGATCATTTACTATGATCAGTATGATCTCTTGAGATGATCTCTTGAGTTGGGTTCGGTTTGATAGCCGAGCCCATCTTCTCGGTTAATTTGGTTAACTTTTTCCCAATCAGCCAATAATTCTGGTTGGCGAGGCATGTGGTTCCATCTTATTTTTGGAAAGATATGAGCTTGCCCGCTCGACTTCGATCACATCTCGGATCATCTTGATAGAGTTTATTACCTTTTCCAATTGCTTGAGATTGGTAATTTCCAGAGTAAATCTACACCTTGCAGAGGCATCCCGGCCTGTTTTCACATCTGCGGTAATGATATTGATCGAGGCTTCGGAAATAGCCGCCGTGATCTTAGCCAGCATCCCTGGCTTGTCAGCACAGCGAACGTTGATCTCAACCTGATATGGGACATCTTCCTGTACGTCCCAGGTGGCCTCAATCAGGCGCTCGGTACCGTAGAGAAAAGGATCTACATTAGGACAGTTGGCCCGATGTACGGAAACCCCGCGCCCTCGGGTAATAAAGCCTACGATTTTATCCCCTGGGACCGGATTGCAACATTTGGCAAACCGGGCCATAACATCATCCACCCCTTTAATCTTAACTCCTTCTCCTTTGCGCTGGGTAATCTTGTTAATCACCTTTTTCAGCTTTGAGGGCTCAGACTTAAGCTGAAGCGTCTCCTGGGGAAGAATCTCACTGAGAACCTGTCGAGCGGAAATCTTTCCGTAGGCAATATCGACCATTAGCTCATCCGTATCTACCAGGCCAAATCGGTTAGCCACTTTCAAAAGATCACCCTTTTTCTGAAGCTTCAGATAGCTCAAACCATATTTGGCAAGTTCCTTGTCGAGAATTTCTCGGCCAAGAGCAAGACATCGCTCCTTCTCTTCGGTTTTTAGCCAGCGCTTTATCCGTTGAATAGCTCTGGTAGTCTTGACGATTTTCAGCCAATCCCGGCTTGGATGATGGTTAGGCGAGGTGATAATCTCAACAATATCCCCAGTTTTCAGCCGATAACGCAAGGGAACCATCCGGCCATTGACTTTGGCTCCAACGCAGTGATGCCCGACCTCGGTATGGATGGCGTAGGCAAAATCAATGGCTGTAGCATCCTGCGGAAAACTCATCACCTTGCCCTTGGGAGTAAAAACAAAAACTTCATCGTGGAATAGGTCCACCTTCATCATATGAAGAAACTCGCTGGGATCTTTAAGATCCTGCTGCCACTCCATAAGCTGCCTCAGCCAGACAAACCGCTCATCATATGATTTATCCAGTTTATCCCTTTCCTTGTAACGCCAGTGAGCGGCGATTCCCTCTTCGGCTGTGCGGTGCATGTCATAGGTCCTGATCTGAATTTCCAGGGGATGTCCCCCTGGGCCAATGACTACGGTATGCAGAGATTGATACATATTGGGTTTTGGCATGGCGATGTAGTCATCAAATTCACCAGGCAGAGGGGGCCAGATCGAATGCATTAATCCAAGAGCTGCATAGCAGTCCCGAACATTATTGGTAATAATCCGAATACCCATCAGATCAAAAACCTCATCAAAGCTGATCCCTTTTCGCTTCATCTTTTGGTAGATGCTGTACAGATGCTTGGTTCGGCCAGAAACGATGCCCTCAGTATTATACTCTTTAAGCTTAGCCTGGATGATCTTAATCGCCTCATCAATAATTCCCTGCCGCTGCCGCACGCCCTCGGTAACTTTGCGGGACAGCTCGGCGTAGACTTCCGGCTCCAGATACTTTAAAGCCAGGTCCTCAAGTTCTGATTTCACCTTAGCGATTCCCAGCCGATTGGCAAATGGAGCGTAGATATCCATAGTTTCCTGGGCGATGCGAATCTGTTTTTCTCTCGACAGATACTCCAAGGTACGCATGTTATGAAGTCGGTCAGCCAGCTTGATCAAGATAACCCTGATATCCTTGGCCATAGCCAGAAGCATCTTTCTGAAGTTCTCAGCCTGCTTCTCCTCATGAGAGGCAAAGGTAATCTGACTGATCTTGGTTACCGCATTGACCAAAAATACAACTTCCTCACCAAAAAGCTCGCTGATCTCTGCCTCAGTGGCTAGGGTATCTTCAACCGTATCATGCAGCAGACCTACAGCTACGGTAACCTCATCCAGCCTCAAATCGGCCAAAATAGCAGAAACTTCAAGGGGATGGGTCAGGTAAGGCTCTCCAGATAGCCGAAGCTGGCCTTTGTGCACCTTAGCTGAAAAAACATAGGCTCGGTGGATGAGATCAATGTCTGGAGAGGGAATATAGGACTGAACCTTTTCCGTGATGTCTGAGATTCTGATCATAGTGATGTATTTTTTTATCTTTCGAGGAATCTTGCTTGAAAATTCCGCCTTTATCCCCTTAAACTAACCATCTACCCAATATCGAGCGAGCTAGCCAATATCTAGCTGGCCGACAATTTCCCTGATACTGTGAAATCTATACCTCTTCATATACTCTTCGATCCCTTTGAGCACTTTGATTGGTGCTTGAGGATCTACAAACAAAGCAGTGCCAATGGAAACCGCACTGGCTCCAGCCAGGAGAAATTCTATGGCATCATCCCCGCTCATGATCCCGCCCATGCCGATGACCGGAATATCCACTGCCTGCGATACCTGCCAGACCATGCGCAAGGCAATAGGTTTTATGGCCGGACCAGATAGCCCACCCACAGTTTTGGCCAACACAGGCTTTCTCTGATGAATATCAATTGCCATACCAAGAATCGTGTTAATCAGAGAAACAGCATCACTGCCCGCATCCTGAGCGCTTCGGGCAATCGGGACAATATCGGCCACATTGGGCGAAAGCTTAGTAATTAGGGGAAGATGAGTTGCCTGCCGAACAGCCTGCACCACCTCAAAAGTAGCCTGCCGGTCGGTCCCGAAAGCAAGCCCTCCCCGCTCAACATTGGGGCAAGAAATATTAATCTCCAGGGCATCCACTCTGGGATGCTTTGATAACTCGGTAGCCAAAGTTACGTATTCCTCAACCGTATGGCCAAGGATATTGACGATCACCACACTGTCAATACCCTGCAAAAAAGGCAGCTTATCCCTAATGAAGACCTCAAGCCCGACATTCTGTAAGCCTATCGAATTCAGTAGCCCAGCCGGTGTTTCCACAAGCCGCGGCGGGGGATTCCCAGCCATAGGCTGAGCTGATACCCCTTTGACCACAATGGCCCCAAGCTGATTGAGATCGATAAATCGGGCATACTCCTGGCCATAGCCAAAGGTTCCAGAAGCCACCATAACTGGATTCTTCAGCTCAAGGCCAGCCAGATTAACTCTAATATCAACAAGATCAACACTCATATATTGACAGAATCAACACTCATAGCGCTTATTGCTCAAAAAAATCAATATGCATAGCTAATTCAAGAAGATCAAGACACATAAGTTCAATTTAAAAATTTTCAGGAACCAGACAGTTAAAAGTTTTACTTCAAGCAAAAGTTTTACTTCAAACAACCAGATCGAGTTGCTGAAAGTCGCAAGACCGAGAGATTGTCTTGAGCGAATTAGGGCATAAATCACCTGGGCATTGGACTTCTGTGTAAATTTCTCAGGATAGTTTGAGTCACTACCTCTTGACAATATACTCTGACAATATACTCTGAAGGAGCGCTGTTGCTAAAGGTTTCTCAGCCAATGTTAATTGGTTTTTATCTTTCAGTTTATTCTAACGCGCCGCTGCAGGAACTTTTTGAATCAGGAAAATGTGAGCCTTTATTCTTTTGATTGTTGTAGTGATATGAGCCACTTTTATTTCCTTTTAAGCCAGTCAGCCAATAATGGTTTTAATAAAAGTCATTGGTTAATCAATTACTTCAGAGCCAGTTTTTACTCTAAAGCCAGCTTTTCAATATCCTTGGGGCTTGTGGCCGCTCTTATAGCCTCCTTGAT
>JAILZY010000042.1 GCA_023512255.1 bacterium
GCTTTCTTTCTTATTTTTTCGAGGCATAAAAGAATAAAATTCACCTCATATCGCAAAATCTATTCCGATCTCTATTGGAGGTCGGCCTAAAATTCGCCCACATGAAAATCTACCATCTAAAACTCAATCACAAGATGCTTGAAGGGGCAAAATGCGCCTTCCTGCCCGGTGATCCTGCTAGAGTGCAAAAGATCGCTCTCTCGTATGATCAGCAAGCTAGACCCCTTGCCAGTAGCCGGGAGTTCACCTCTTTTTTAGGATACCTGGAGGCAACTCCCGTGCTGACTATATCCACCGGCATAGGTGGCCCTTCGACCGCCATTGTGATTGAGGAGTTAGCCATGCTCGGCGTGGATACCTTCATCCGCATCGGCACAACCGGGGCCATTCAGAAGCATATTCAGGTCCAGGATGTGATTATCACTACCGCTTCGGTTCGGTTGGATGGGACATCTACCCATTATGCCCCGATCGAATACCCTGCTGTGGCTCATTTTGAGATTGTTCAGGCCCTGATTGCTGCGGCTCAAGCCTTAGCTGTGCCCCATCACATTGGCCTTACGGCTTCTTCCGATAGCTTTTATCCGGGACAGGAGCGATATGATTCCTTTTCCGGTTGGGTTATCAGAAGGTTTCAGGGAAGTCTTAAGGAGTGGCAGAGGCTGGGAGTCCTGAACTATGAGATGGAATCAGCAACTCTCTTTACCGTTTGCAGCGCGCTCGGTCTTCGGGCTGGATGCGTGAGTGGCGTGATTGTCAATCGGGTGCTTGAAAACCAGATTCAGGAGAAGGCTACTCCACTGGCTGAGGCCAAAACCATCCAAGTAGCCGTAGAGGCCCTGCGTCGGCTGCTGAAGACATCTTGAAGATATTTTAAATAAAGGCCAAAGATAGCTTGAAGCTGAAAACATGATATTTTAAATAAAGGCCAAAGATAGAAGGGGGGCAGAACATCAGGCCATCTAATGTCTCTGCCCCCACTGGTTGAACAGCTTTCCCCTGCTCTTAGAGCCCTAGATAATCGGCAATGTAGTCAGACTGGTTGTTGGCAGCAGACTGGTTGTTGGTAGCAAGGTAGTTGTCGGAATCAGCGTAGGTGCTCCCAGCGTGAGGTCGAAGGTACCATAATCGAGCTTGGTGTAAAGCTGATCAACGATCATATAGTCACCGTTCATGGTCGTGTCGCTAGTCATTACGCAATTCAATTGAATGGCGTAGGTTATCAGGTTGATGACGTCAACATATGTTCCGGTGAGGGTAAAGGTACCGGTTCCGGGGTTTGGTCCAGATACAGTGACAGGTGGTATCTTGAATTGATTTAGAGCCAAAAACGCGGTTCCTGAAAGAGCTAGAGTTACAGGGTCTTCAACTAGATCAAGGGTCATCAGACCGCCTTTGAGCTTATAGAGGCTGAACCAGTAACCACTCCAGTATCCAGCCTGTTCAGCCGCGACCGCAGTGGCAGGAGCTGTGGCTGGAGTGCTGACTGCCGGAGATGACAAGCCGCCGAGCAGCCCACCACCTAAGGCGCTCAGGCCAAAGAGACTGCCGAGGCCGCCCATACCGTATAGGCCGCCAAGGCCGTAGAGGCCCATACCATATAAGCCACCAAGACCGTAGAGACCGCCAAGGCCGTAGAGGCCCATACCGTAGAGGCTGCCAAGGCCGTAGAGGCCCATACCGTATAGGCCGCCAAGGCCATAGAGGCCGCCCATACCGTAGAGACCGCCGAGGCCGTAGAGGCCCATACCATATAGACCGCCAAGGCCATATAAGCCCATACCATATAAGCCACCATAAAATCCTCCCAGTCCATACAGTCCGTACATCCCACCATAGTAGGCACTACCCTTTTCAGCTTTACCCAAAATGAATGTGAAGCATGCTAAAGACAAAACCAATAGAAGACAGAAACGGCTTTTGAGTTTCAATATCTGCATTTTATTCCTCCTACCTCTCCCTCATTGCACCTAACCCAAGGTATTCCTAAGATGCCTAACCTAGAATGATCCATAAGATTTCAAGATTTCATAAGATAATGAATTAAGAATGATCTCCATGATCTCCAAGGAACTATGATAATTCATGCTTGTCTACTCGATTTCCTTATTGGCAAACTCACCTCCTTGAACATTAAAAGATAGCAACTCCTTCCGCAGTAACTACTTAGGCCGCGAGCTGCTGCTTCACACTGCTAGTCCATTCTGGAAACCCGCTCACCCTTCACACCATTTTTCGAAACCGGAAAATACCACCAGAACACCATGAGGAAACCGCATGATTAAACCGCACCGAGGATGAAATTGCACCCGCGAAGAGGAGTCTGCCGCCGAACGAGTATTGACACAAAAGAAGAGTCGCAATCCGCTATTTTTGAGAAAACCACAGGAGTACGATAACAGCCACAAGACCGCGCAGGAGAAGCTTTAATTTCTGATTATCACTATCAGCCTAATTATCACTCTCAACCTTGTCAAAATAACATTTTCTGTTTGGATTAAACAGCTTGATTATTGAGCAAATCAGGTGCCAGGTATAAGTTGTTGAATAAAAGTTATTGATATTATTAGCTTATTGTTTATGATGATACATACTGGGTGATCGTTTTATCCTCTTTTGTCCATAAAATTAGGATCTTGAGCGGATATTTTTGAGAGAGCATAAACTTAAGGCAGCCCCTGTGTAATATTTTGATCACCAGAAAAAAAGAGCCTTCTTGGTTGGTTAGACAAGGAAGGGGATAAATATTATACATGGCTCCATAGAAGGTATGGATGATCGTTCATATTTGGTTATTTCCAGTCAATAATCTTGGCAGGAGACATCTTGTTTTTTATGGACCCTCGGTCAGAAATTCGGACTAGAGATGAGATTGGAGGATAAATATAACTATTGTAAGATTGTAGGGAGTTTTAGCGCATTTTCTCGATACGGTAGTATACAAAAAAGAATACCATAGCAAATCGATAAATGAGGAGAGGTTCTCAGGATTCGAGATATATCCGACAACTAGGAGGAGAAAGCACAATGAAGCGAAAACCATTGTTTTTAAATGTTCTTTTTGAGATTCTCTTTTTCTCCATCATAGCCTTGCTGCTGTCAATGAGTTTATCGCTGGCCCAGGCTAGTCCTGCTTTATATTCCATCAGAAATGACTATATTGTTGTTTTGAAGGATGATATCGAAGATCCTGAGACAGTAGTGGCTGAGATGAAAAAAATGTTCAAAATTAAATGCAGTTTGATGTACAGCCATTGTCTTAAGGGTTTTTCAGCCATTATCCCCGCGCCTGCTCTGGCTAAGATCAAAAGTGACCCAAGAATCAAATATATCGAGCCTGATGCCATCGCCTATGCATTTGTCCAGACGCTGCCTGTCGGAGTTAATCGAATTAAGGCTACCCGCAACAGCGCAGCCATGATTGACGGGAGCGATGAGCGGGTTGATGTTGATGTAGCTATTATCGATACCGGTATTGACCTGAGTCATCCCGATCTCAATGTGGTTCAAAATGTAAGCTTTGTTCCACGAGCCAGCAGCGGCAATGATGATAATGGACATGGCTCTCATGTGGCTGGAATTGTGGGAGCCATTGACGATGGGGTGGGAGTGGTTGGCATCGCCCCAGGGGCTAGGCTGCATGCGGTCAAGGTCCTGGACCGTCGGGGAAGTGGAAAGATCTCCTGGATCATTGCTGGAATCGACTGGGTTACCAAACATGCTGATGAAATTGAGGTAGCCAATATGAGTCTTGGCAGTATCGGATATCTGCAATCCCTGAGAGATGCCATTATTAACAGCGTCAATAAGGGAGTTGTTTATGTGGCTGCTGCGGGCAATGAGGAGGATGATGTGTATGGAAAGGATGGGATATTTGGCACTGAGGACGACCATGTTCCGGCAGCTTACCCTGAGGTGGCTGCTATCTCAGCCATGACTGACTTTGATGGCCTGCCTGGCGGCATAGGGGGGACGATTGGCAATGAATCTGATGATACTCTGGCCAGTTTCAGTAATTTCAGCAGGTCAGTAGTTAGCGACAATCCAGTAACCTCCCCTGGGGCAGCCATAGATTTTGCCGCGCCTGGGGTCGATATCTATTCTAGCTACAAAGGTGGCGGATACAAAACCTTGAGTGGAACCAGCATGGCCTCACCTCATGGCGCTGGCTGTGTAGCCCTATATATTAGCCAACATGGCAGGGCGCATAATGCTGCTCAGGTGGCCGCTATTCGTCAGGCCCTGATTGATCGGGCTGAGCCGCAGACCTCGTGGGGGCCACAGGATACCAAAGATCCTGACCCTAATCATGAGGGGCTAGTGGATGCCGAAGCTATAGATCAGCCGCCACTTGGCCCTGCTTCTCTAAGGCTGATTATGGTCAAGCCAGAAGTTGCCCTTATCGGTAAAGGAAAGACGCAAGCCTTTGTGGCCACCGGCCTTTATACTGATGGAAGCACTAGAGAGATTACTGCCTCGGTGGTTTGGAGCAGCTCTGATCCGGCAGTAGCCACTATCGACTCTAGGGGAGTGGCTAGCGGCCTGAGTGAGGGAGTAGTCCAGATTCGCGCCACGCTAGGTGAGATCAGCAGCCCGCCTGCTTTTTTAACCGTGTCGGCATCGCTTCCTTGGCAGTCGATCTTGATTACTCCGGCCACTTACTCGATCCGAATTGGAGATAGCTGTCAGTATAAAGCCATTGCCACCTATCCTGATGCGACCAGTGAGGATGTTACTAACTTGGTGATCTGGAGTAGCTCTGATCCAGCAGTAGCCACCATAGATTCTCACGGCCGGGCTCTTGGCACAGGATTTGGCACGGCCATCATCACGGCCCGATCGGGCGAGATCGTTAGCCAGGAGGCTGAATTGAGAGTTGTCAGAAGCAGAGTGGGGATTATACTTTCGGACCTCTTCAACCTGGTGAGGAAATAGCCTCAATCATGCGAGTCGGGGCACATTATCTTGGCCGGGGAAGAGTAGAATTTGTGGTCTGGGCCCCTTTTCGCCGCAGCGTGGCCGTGAACATCGTTTCGCCAAAAGCAAGAATCATCCCAATGAGCAGGGATCATCGGGGATATTGGAAGTGTCTAGTTGAAGAGCTCTCCCCTGGTGCCCGCTACCTTTACCGGCTTGATGAGCAGATTGACCGACCAGATCCTGCCTCTCACTTTCAGCCCGAAGGGGTTCATGGATCATCCGAGCTCGTTGATCATCACTCCTTCACCTGGGAAGATGAGTGCTGGAGAGGAATAGAGCTATCCAGGATGATTATCTACGAGCTCCATGTCGGAACATTCACTCAGGAAGGGACTTTTGAGGCTATTATCCCGCGGCTTGATGAACTTCGGGACCTTGGTATTAATGCCATTGAAATTATGCCAGTTGCTCAATTTCCCGGTGAAAGAAATTGGGGATATGACGGCGTCTATCCCTATGCTGTCCAAAATTCGTACGGAGGACCGCAAGGGCTGAAAAAACTGGTTAATGAGAGCCACAAGAGGGAAGTAGCCGTTATCCTCGATGTGGTCTACAATCACTTTGGCCCCGAAGGTAGCTATGTGAGGGATTACGGACCATATTTTTCTGACCGATACCGCACCCCTTGGGGTGAGGCTATCAATTTTGACGATGCCTACAATAACGAAGTCAGAAATTTCTTCATTGAGAATGCCCGGCACTGGTTTCAAAACTATCATCTCGATGCTCTTCGCCTTGATGCCGCTCATGCCATCTTCGATATGAGCTCAAGGCCCTTTCTCCTTGAGCTAGCCGAGGAGATCGAAAGATTATCAAAGCAGATGGGGAGAAAACTTTTCCTGATGGTGGAAGATGACCTCAATAATACCCGACTGATTAGGCCGAGAGAGCTTGGAGGCTACGGTCTTGATGCTCACTGGTGCGATGACTTCCACCATGCTCTTCATGCTTTGCTGACGGGAGAAAAGAGCGGCTACTACCTTGACTTTGGTCGGATGGAGCATCTTGTTACCTCCCTTCGGGAAGGATTTGTCTATGGGGGGCGCTACTCCCGCTATCGGCGCAAATGCCACGGAGATTCATCTGCGGACCGGGGGGCTGAGCAGATGGTGGTCTTTAGCCAGAATCACGATCAGGTTGGAAACAGGATGTTGGGAGAGCGGTTTAGTGCTCTGGTCGATTTTGAGTCACTGAAGCTGGCCGCAGGTATGGTTTTGCTTTCTCCATACGTGCCTCTTCTGTTCATGGGAGAGGAATATGGCGAGAGAGCACCCTTTCTTTACTTTATCAGCCATTCTGATCAAGCGCTGGTTGAGTCGGTCAGAAAGGGAAGAGGGGAGGAATTTAGGGAATTTGGCTGGTCAAAGGAGCCTCCTGATCCCCAAGCCCTTGAGACATTTTTGCGTTCAAAGATCCGGTGGGAGGGTCGGAAAAATGGAAAACAGGCGATTTTGCTGAATTTTTACCAGGATCTGATTACCCTTCGTCGGGAGATTGCCGCCCTCTGTGATCTGGATAAAAGGAGACTTGAGGTCTTTGGCCTTGAAGGAGAGCTTATCCTATTTATGAGGAGATGGAATGGGGAGAGCCATATTTTGGGTATTTTCAATTTCAATCTATCGGATAAGAAATTGCCGCTCTTTCCCTGCCGAGGAGAATGGAGAAAGATTCTTGACTCAAGTGATAAGGTTTGGGATGGTCCAGGTGCGCTACTTCCGGAAAAGATTACGGCTGGTCAGGAGGGCATTATCAGGGGGCGCAGTCTGGCTCTCTATGCTCGGCAGGAAGTTAGGGAACGGTGATGGTTTTGTGGGGTGTGGGGCTGGGATGATTTGGAGGGCTGGTATACGTTGGGGTGGCTGGTCTTGTGATGGTTTTGGGGAGGGTTTAGAGGCTAGTCTGGTGATGGTTTTCGGAGGCTGGTGATGAGAATTCCACTTTCTACCTATCGATTGCAATTTACCCCTTCTTTTGGCTTCAGGGAAGCCGGGGGAGAGGGTGGGATTGTAGAGTATCTTTCGCAGCTTGGGATATCCGATATTTACGCTTCCCCTATCTTTAAAGCCAGAGCAGGCTCTCAGCACGGCTATGATGTGGTTGATCCGAATCAGCTCAATCCTGAGCTTGGCAGTATGAAAGATTTCGAGGAGCTTATCCAGGAGGTCAAAGACCGCGGTATGGGATGGATTCAGGATTTTGTGCCTAACCACATGGCTTTTGACAGTGAGAATCAAATGCTTATGCATGTTCTGGAGAATGGCCCGTCTTCGGAATACTTTGACTTTTTCGATATCGAATGGGTTCATCCTTTTGAGCCGAGCATCAGTGGCCGCGTGCTGGCTCCTTTTTTGAGAAGCCTCTATGGAGACTCCTTAGAGAAGGGAAAAATAAAACTAAGATACGATGCCGGTGGATTTTCGATCAATTACTATAGCCTGAAATTTCCGCTTAGGATAGAGTCATACGCCACTGTGCTGACCCATGATCATGGGTTGAGAAAGTTGAAGAAGAAGCTTGGTAGATCTCATCCCGATTTCATCAAACTGCTCGGTGTGCTCTATGTTCTCAAAACCCTCTCTTCAGAAGAGGATGCCAGTGAGCGGGCCGATCAGGTAGCCTTTGTGAAGAGAATGCTGTGGGATATCTATACTGAAAATGAGGAAGTGAGGAAGGTTATTAATGAGAATATTAAGGCCTTGAATGGGAAGAGGGGAGAGGCTGAAAGTTTTAATTCCCTAGATAATATTCTCTCGGAGCAGCTATTTAGGTTATCTTTTTGGAAAGTGGCTAATGAGGAGATAAATTATCGGAGGTTTTTTAACATCAATGAACTTATCTCTTTGAAAATGGAGGAAAAGCAAGTTTTCCACCGCTTTCATTCGCTCATCCTGGCCCTGCTTAAGGCCGAGCGGATCAGCGGGTTGAGGGTGGATCACCTCGATGGACTATATAACCCGGCAGAGTACCTGGAGCGGCTGAGGGCGGAAATCGGGCCGGACACCTATCTGGTGGTTGAAAAGATTTTGGGCATGAACGAAGAGCTCCTCTCCTCATGGCCGATTCAAGGGACAACCGGATACGATTTTCTTAATCATCTAAATGAGCTTTTTTGCGATAGGAGATGCGGACAGAGATTCCAGGAAATATACTCTGATTTTACCGGCTTGAATATCCCGTATGAAACCATACTTTATGAAAAAAAGCGACTGATTATTGAGAAAAACATGGCCGGAGATGTAGATGCTCTGGCTAGGCTTTTGAAGAGAATTTCCATTAAAGACCGATATGGAAGTGATATTACCCTAAACAGCCTTAAAAAAGCTATCGTTGAGCTTCTGGCCCTTTTTCCGATTTATCGGACCTATATCAGCTATCATGTTTTCAATGTATCTGATCGTCTTTATATAAGCCAGACGATTAGAAAAGCGCGAAAGAAAGAGCCTGACTTGGTGTATGAGTTTAACTTTATCGAACAGTTTCTCCTCTTGGCCTTTAGGGACTCTCAAACTGAGGAGGAGAAGAAGGAGTGGATCAACTTTACTATGAGGTTTCAACAACTCACGGGTCCTCTGATGGCTAAGGGGCTTGAGGATACCACTTTTTATGTCTACAATCGTCTACTGTCACTCAATGAGGTTGGGGGAGATCCGAGTCAGTTTGGAATTACAGTAGAGGAATTCCATGAGTTTAATTCCAAAAGAGCTCGGCTTTGGCCTTATTCGATGAATGCCACGGCAACTCATGATACCAAGCGGGGTGAAGATGCTAGAGCCAGGATCAATGTCCTGTCAGAGCTGCCCGAGGAGTGGGAAGAAAAGCTAAAATCATGGAGCATGATCAATAAATCCAGGAAGTTATGGTCGAGTAACGGCCATATTCCCATTCCTGACCGCAATGATGAATATTTTCTCTATCAGACCCTTATCGGTGCCTTTCCCTTTGATGAAAATGAGTATCCAAATCTAATCGAGCGGATAAAAAACTACATCATCAAGGCCATTAGGGAGGCTAAGGTTCACACTGCCTGGATAGAGCCAGATACCGAATACGAGCAGGGGTTTAGTTCCTTTATTGACCAGATTCTGAACTCATCAGAGCAGAATCAATTTTTAGCGGATTTTTTGCCATTTCAAAAGAAGATAGCTTTCTATGGCGTCTTGAATTCCTTGTCTCAAACCCTGATTAAAATCACCTCCCCTGGCTTGCCTGACTTTTACCAGGGGACGGAGCTTTGGGATTTTAGCCTGGTTGATCCTGATAATCGCCGACCTGTTGACTTCCGAAAGAGAAAGAAGCTTTTGCAGAGAATCAGAGGGGTTGGGGAGGATGAAATTTTAGGCTTCATTGAGGAGCTTCTGGCAAACAAAGAGGACGGGAGTATCAAGTTCTTTCTGATCTTTCGAGCGCTTAGGGTGCGGGGGGAGAAAAGAGATATCTTCCAGCAGGGAGAATATCTTCCCCTGGGGGTAGGGGGAAGATGGAGGGAGCATATCGTTGCTTTTGCCAGGAGGATGCCACCGTCTAATGAGTCTGAGGAGATGGCCAATAGACAGATGTCTGATAGCCGCCGTCCAGGACCCGATAGCTGCCGTCCAGGATCAGGTAAAAAAGAAGAGGATGACTGGGTTATTACTATTGCCCCAAGGCTTTTGACTTCTCTGGTTAGGGAGGGCGAATACCCCTTGGGCCGTAAGGTGTGGGATGATACCTATCTTATACTCTCAGAAGGAAGCCCTTGCCGGTGGAAGGAGGCTATAGCTGGCCAGGAGGTTACCAGCGGGCCGGAAGGTCTTCTGATCGCCGATGCTCTGAAATATTTTCCGGTAGCTTTGCTCATCAGCCAGGGAGAGGGAGCAAGCAAAAGTTTAAGGGAAGAATGAAGCCTATTATCTTTTTATATTGTCGGCCTTTAAATTCATTATCTTCACCTTTTTATTATATGCCATCCTTACAGAATAACTACACTTTTGCAGAAATTTCTTATCGCCTTGAAATCCTTGAAAGTTACCTCTAATAGCAAATCCAATAAAATCAAGGCCTTGGAGAAAAAGTGCAAAAGCATAGAGAATAATAAGAGAAATACCCCCTCATTAGGTCAGAAAATCTAGCTGTCTTTTTCCTGAGCTCGCCTTATTCTATCATTTACTATATAAAAACAATATTTTTATACTATCATTAAATTTTAAATATACAAAAATTTTATAGTAATTCTAAATATATAAAATTAAAATCATTTAATCTCTTTTGGAGATTATATTTAGATAATTTAATTTTTAGCTTGAAATTAGATCCAGTTTGGATTATCATTTTTATTAAATGTTGGATAATACTCCAAGGGGTCTTTTCCTGAGCTAAATTTCTTAAAAAATATTATAACATACTCGCTCTTATATATCAGACACCATAAACCCTATATCAGAACAACTATAAACCCTCGAAGAGGCTTAGCTCTTATTAGGGTTATGTCTCTTAAATGGTAACTAATAAATAAGAGCGAACATAATTAAAGAGAGTATCCATTATGAGAATAACTGTCTCTCTATCGGCCGAAAAAAACGTAGTTCTCCCCTTTGAGCACAATCAACTTATCCAGGGAATGATTTACCATAATCTTCCCCCGGAAAGTGCAACTAGGCTTCATCAGGAAGGATTTCTGCATCAGAAAAGAAGATTTAAGCTTTTTACCTTTTCTCGGATTCTCAGCAGCCCTCTAGTAGATAATTACGCCAAACAATTTATCTTTTCGAAAACTATCAAGTTTGTCATAGCCTCTCCTATTGGCTGGTTTATGCAGGATCTGGCCGAGCATCTGATCAGGCAGGAGTTTGTGATCCTTGGGCAGAATAAACTTCGGCCAGAGTCTATCAATATTCATCACCTGCCTAGAAGTTTTCCTGAAAAGATAAAGATTACCATGTTATCCCCCATAACGGTCTACAGTACCATGCAAAGAGGAGATGGTCGGAAAAAAACCTATTATTTCTCTCCCTTCGAGCCGGAGTTTTCAGAGCAGATCGAGGCTAACATCAAGAAAAAGTTCGAAATTTTGCATCTTGAAAAATGTGATTATTCCCTATCGATAACTCCTCTTTTTTCTGGAAATAAAAATGAGCGGATCCTGATATATAAAGACTTTCTTATTAAAGCCTGGGATGGAATGTATGAGCTTAAGGGCTCGCCTGAGCTAATAGCCATAGCTTACAATACTGGTCTTGGGGCTAAGAATTCACAAGGGTTTGGCTGCTTTGAATTGGCTCCTGATCAGGAGAGTAATCAAAAGAAGAATGAGGATCAGTGGAGATGATCGGGGCTTTAAAGAAAATTGGAGATGCGGTCTTACAGGAGGCGAGGGAAGCCAGCTTTCTGGATAATCTAATAGCACCGCTGAATATCAAGGGCAAAAACAACAAGCCATTGTATATTGGAATCGTAGAATTCAACCTTGATGATGATCTGCTCACCATTTCCTTTGAGCCCATGAATGAGGAAACACCTAGAAAGTTTCTCTGGATCGGTAATGTGGAAACTGCCAATAGCCCGCAGGACCGACTGACCACTAACAATGTGGACTATCTATTTTCTCAGACTATTCCTAATCTGGGAAGATTTTTGCCGGATGGTAGTCTGAAAGATGATCTCCTGAAGATTAGGGATAGATTTTTCTATGACCTAGGTAAACAAAAGGGGGCTGACAAACGGTACCGATTTATTCTTAATCTCAGTAAGCTTACTGGCTATAAGCTTGCTAGCTATTGGAAAGATTACCCAGGATCGGACTGGGAGGATGGGGCCAGGGAATATCCGTTGAATGGCAGGCTGATGCTCAAGACGATTTCCCAGCATTTTTGGGGATGGGTTAGGGAGAGTCAAGGGCTGTCCCGCAAAGAGGTCTCTCTATTTACCGTCAAGATTAATGGAGCAAATGTCCGGGAATTTGAAGACTATATAACCTATCTTCTGTGGAAAAAACAGGAAGGGGCCTTCAGACGAACTCGGCTGTCTGTCTGTCATATCTGTGGACAGCAAGAGCAGGTATCATCAGATACTACCAAACTCGAGTTCAGCTATTATATAACCGATAAGATCGGATTCTCTTCAGAATTGGGCGGAGAGCGCAATTTTTATAAGAATCTTTCATTCTGCCGTCGATGCTATCATTCTCTGATTGTTAGTGAGAGTTTTGTAAAGAATTTTCTCTCTACCCGCCTGGCTAATCAAAATGTCTATCTGATTCCCGAGTTTCTCTTGCCGTTTCGTGGATCTCTTCTGAAATGGGCTCAGTGGCTGCGAGCCTCTTTTGAGGCGACCATCAGACCGAATGGTCATAAAAACTTTCTCAATCAGTCTGCTGCTTTTTGGGAACTGGCTGCTAGCCCGGAATATCCAGGTGATCCTTTGATCAACATGCTGTTTTGGCAAAAATCACAGGCCGAATTCAAGGTTTTGAAGCTTATCGAAGATGTATCTTTCCGGCGGCTTTTGACCATGCAAAAGATATCGGAGGATATTTCCACTGTGGGCAGGAGGTTTTTTGGAGGGAAGAATACCCGGTGGGAGCTTTGGCTGAATAATATCTACTACCTCTTTCCTGTAAGGGCTGATAAGAAAAGAAACCCTTATGAATTCAAAAAAATTTTAGACTTTTACGACGCTTTTTTCACTGGCAGAAAAATAGAATACACCTTTTTAATTCAGCAGTTTATACAACTGGCCAGGGTTTGTCGCCAGGATCAGGGAGAGCAGTTTAATCTAGGAAGAGATGGAAACGGCGATCAGACACTGGTCATTTCGATGCTGAAGGCTAACCTTTTATTACTCTATCTGAGGAGAATAGGGATGTTGAAAGGGGGGTGGATGGAAATGGAAGGGCTTAAATTTCTAGAAGAGTTTCCCGAGGAGGTCCGTGAGTTTGCTAGGGAGATGAAATACAGTGTTGAGCAGGTGGCGCTTTTCGGACTAGGAATTTTGATGGGGGAGGTAGGCAGCGCTCAATTTAATGCCAGGATCAAAAATAAACCAATTTTGGAAAAATTAAACTTTCAGGGTATGAGAGCCGAAAGGCTGATCGGATTCAGCAACGAGATCTTTGCCAGATTGAGGCAATATCAGAGATTGTCCTTTGAAAATGAGAGAATGTTTGCCGGGGTAAAAAAATTGCTCGATGAGCGGATTAATGCCTGGCCCTTAAACTCTCAGCAGAATGTTTTCTACATTTTATCTGGTTATGCTTATCGAACCAATAAAATCATATCTTCAGCCAAAAATTTTGAGATTAAAAATTTTGAGATTAATGGAGAGTCGGTTAAGGAAGAGGTTTTTCAGCCATGACCACGGGCAGTATAACTAAATCGATAACGCACAACAGTGATATTTTATTTATCTATGATGCCAGAGAAACAAATCCCAATGGGGATCCTGACGATGAAAACAGACCGCGAATGGACTATGAAACTTCTCGAAATTTGGTAAGCGATGTCAGACTGAAGAGATATATCAGGGATTATTTGCAGGACTATAAGGGGCAGGATATCTTTGTGGCCAAGGTTGATAATCGAGCGCTCAATGTTACCGAAAGGCTAGAGTCACTCTTTTCTGCTTATCGAGAGGATTACACTCAAGAGCTCAATTTGACTAAGCTTGAGAAAAAGCATATTGACTGGCTTCTTTCACGGCTGATCGATGTCCGCTTTTTCGGGGCCACGATGCCCATCAAGGGCAAGGAGGGAGCAGGAGCCTCGGCTACCCTGACCGGGCCGATTCAGTTCAACTGGGGATATTCCTTGAATAAGGTGGAACTTTTGGAGTCAAGCTCTATCACCTCACATTTTAGTTCAGATACCGAGAAGATTCAAGGCGCCATTGGCAAGGACTGGCGGCTCTATTACTCACTGGTTGCCTTTCATGGGATTATCAGTGCCAAAAGGGCCGAGAGAACATTTTTGAACGACGATGATCTGGCGCTTTTCGATGAATCGATGATTAAGGCCATTCCCTTGGAGGCAACTACCCGAAGCAAGATCGGCCAAACCCCAAGGCTGTATATCCGCATAGAGTATAATGATAGTTATACCTTTCTCGGAGATTTGAGAGAGTGGGTCAGTCTGGACAAAACAGAAGGATTAAGAGATATCAGTGACTTTACCCTTGATCTTGGCCAGCTAAGAGCTTTGGTGAACAAAGAGATCGACAGGATTGCCCAAATTATATTTTGGCAGCACCCTGATCTTAAAATTCTCGGATGGAGAGAGGATGATCACTTTCAGGGCAAATTGATAGTTTTAGACTAAGCCAAAATAAATGGGCCGCGCCGGATGGACAAGCTGAGGCAAATAGGGTGCAAATATGTGTTGGGTTTGAGGCAAAGATTAGGGGGTAGGGTGAGAAAAGAGGGGTTAGGCAAGATTAAGGGCAGGTTGGCAAGGGGAGCAGATTAGCAAGTGGGCAGGTTGGCCAAGAGATGGGCTAGGTTTAAGTAAATAGAGGGCGCCAGAATTGGGCAGATGAGACAGGCAGATTGAGGCAGGCAGATTGAGGCAATGATGGCAGGCAGTTTACTGGTCTTTGATCTTATCGGCAAATTAGCCCATTTTCGAAAATTTTATACTAACTCATCCTCTCTGACCTATGACTTTCCTCCGCCAACCGCACTATGCGGTATGATCGCAGCTATCTTGGGAATTGAGCGAGATGTCTATTATGATCTCCTTTCGCCTGAGCGGATACGGATGTCGGTCTCTATTCGTCAGCCTAGTCGTAAGGTTATGCAGACCATCAACTATATTCGGACAAATAAGAATGATTTTTCAAACCCTTACCATATTCTGTCGAAATTCCTCAGCGGAGAGAGAGTGCCGTACCAGGTGCCATTGGAAGTTTTGCTTCCCCTGGAAGAGGGAGGCAGTCTCAGATATCGGGTCTATTTCCAGCACACTGACGAGGCGATTATGAGGAATTTGAAGAACCGGATGAGCGCGGGGGCCAGTGTCTATCCTCTATACTTTGGAATATCAGAGTTTATCGCTGATTTTCGCTATCAGGGAGAGCGGGAGTATGAGCTGAGACAGGGCGTGGCTGAGCGGATTTCATCAGCAGTTAATGAAGAAAAGCTCAGTGAGCGGGGAATCAATATTTTAGCCTCTCAGGGCTGTCAATTCGTGAAAGAGCTTATGCCGGCTGCTTTCAGAGAGGGGCGAGAGCTTCGAAAAGTGTCGAGTTTTATCTATGAGCGATACGGTCGGCTGTTTGTGGCCGATCTCAGGGAATATGCGGTCGTATCATCAACTGAGGGCCCGGATGAGCAGGTTGTGTTTTTGTAGCCGCCTTTTAGTGGTCTTTTCGCTGATAAAGTGCGCAAGCTGCGGCGGCGCAAGGTCCGCGAGCTACAATTGATGGCGTAATTGATCCGCTGCGCACTTTTGTTACGCGCTTAGCGAAAGAATCTTTTAGGTTATTTGAGACTGCAATATCTGGCAGCTCCAAAATATCGGGATGGCTTCAGTAGTTTCTCTTTGTTTGAACCTAGGAGGAATTGAAATTAAGGTTGGAAGAGTGAAGAGTGCTTGTAAGGCTCTTAGAAGAGTGCTTACACAAGGCTCTTACATGATTTATGTAGCATACCTAGAGAGGTTTAGGTAGCATACCTAGAGAGAAATAAGATTCTTATTGCATACCTTGAGGTAGGAATTGAAATGATGAGGATAAGATGAGAATATATCAGCTTGTAGATTATCCAGCGGCAAGATGTACAGATATCATTACAGTGCCCCATATATTCAAAGATTATCCAAATGCTAGTGGCAAGAGTCTGCTCAGGTGCGAGCGGCAAGAGGCTGTCCAGCGATCCAGTGATCCGGTGCCCCGGTAGATTACCAAAGCGTGAGCGGCAAGAAGGGATAAGCATATTTTGATTCTTTCCAACCGGCTCACAGATCATCCGAGCGAGAGCGACAAGAGGGTGTTGAGCTGCCAGAGTATACCTGCTCGAGGAATTGAAATGAGATTCAGGGGGTGATTCCCGTAAGAAATTTTTCATTCCATAATTTACAAGTATATAAGTACAAGTATATAACTAATTGTTATATAAGTAATTATGGAATGAAGTCTACCTATAAGGAATGAAGATGTGCTCGATGAATTCTATATCGAAAGTCAACCCGCTTACGGTGTTGCCCCAGGGCGATTGCATGAGAAGGTGATTGCATGGGAAATCGGCGCATTCCCAGGCATGTTCCCGGGTGATTGCATGAGAAAGAAATTGGTTAGCCGATAACATCAAGATGCAATAATATCAAGATGTTAGATAGTTATCTAAAATTAATGATTAATCCAAATAAGCATTTGATATATTTGGATATTGATAGATTTTCACGCGATTGCCCTGAGTGTCGCCCTATATGCGTGCAATTGGCCTAAAATCAATCTGTCTACGGTGTCGTCTGGATTAGTCTTGATAGGGTTTCGCTCAATTCATCAAAGTCATAGGGCTTGACTACTACCCCACTGAAGCCATAGTGCATATAGTCTGCCATTACAGGATCGTTGGAGTAGCCGCTCGAGACAATTGCCTTAACCTTGGGGTCTATTTCCCGCAGTTTTTGAATGACCTCCTTACCTCCCTTGCCTCCTGGGATGGTCAGATCCAGGATAACAGCGTCAAAGGGCTTATTCGATTCATAGGCTTTTTTGAATAGTTCGATAGCCTCATCTCCCTCGCTGGCCATCTCGACTTCATATTTTAAGTGGGTCAGCATTCTTCTCACCCTATCTCTAATAATTTTCTGATCATCCATGAACAGGATCCTTCGCCGCTCACAGGGGGGCTTTTCTTCAACTACCTTACGAACGGTGAATATCTCTCTGGCTGAGGCAGGAAGATAGATGTAGAAGGTTGTCCCTTGGCCGACCTCAGATTCAACACCGATATAGCCGCCATGCTTGGTGATAATTGCATAGGCAACAGATAATCCAAGGCCGCTTCTATTTTCCTTGGTGGTAAAATAAGGATCGAATATCTTTGATAGGTGCTCAGTCTTAATGCCGGTTCCCTGATCCTTGACACACAGTTTCACATACCTGCCAGGCTTGAGAGACAGGCCGTTGTCCTGGCTAATAAGGACATTTTCGGCACTGATGCTTACGATTCCTCCCTCTGGCATGGCCTCATCAGCATTGATCACCAGGTTGCTGATAGCCTGTCTGACCTGACCTCTATCAATGTCAGCCCACCAGAGGTCATTCGGCAGGGATAACTCATATCGTACTCTGGAGCCACACAGGGCAAGGCTGACCGTATCCTTGACCAGTTCTGAAACAGAGGCAAGCGCCTTGATCGGATCTCCTCCTTTGGAAAAGGTAAGTAGCTGCTGAGTTAGGTTTTTGGCCTGCTGGCAGGCTGCTTCGGCATCGGTCAGGGATTCGAAGGCATCGCGTTGCGCTTTGACATACATTTTGCTGAAAGAGATATTGCCAGCAATGGCAGTTAGGAGGTTGTTGAAGTCATGGGCAATACCGCCAGCGAGGATACCAATAGATTCAAGTTTTTGAATTCTTTGCAATTCCTCTTCCATCCGCTTGCGCTCGGTAATATCGCGGGCAATAGCCATAAGGGCAGGGTTTCCAGCATATCGGATAACACTGATAGAAAACTCCACCTCCTTGGTTATTCCATTTTTCCCCTTCAATTTAGCCTCGTAGACCGAGGGCACTTTTTCACCCGCCAGGTAGGATTTATGCCTTTGAATGGCCATCTGTCTGCATTCGGGAGCGAGCAGATCCAGAAACGGCTTGCCCGGTAGCTCCTGAGCCAGATACCCGCTCATCATGGCCAGGGCCTGATTGGCAAACTGAAGATTGCCATCCTGCTGAATAATAGCGATTCCATCCTTGGCCTGGTTCACCAGGGTTGAATACTCCGCCTCTGATTCTCTCAGCAGATCCTCGGTCTGTTTATACTTGGTAATATCGGTAAAGGCAATGGCAAAACGTCCAGGCCAGGGCGAAAAAACAGCAGCTATTAGGTATCTGTCTATCAGAGGGGAGAACATCTCAAATGTGATTGGTTGTCCGCTCTTGACTACCTGCTCGTATATTTCAAGGTAGGGTGGTTTTTCTAAGCCGTAAATCTTGGATGCTTTTCTCCCGATAATCCTTTCCCTCTCCAGTCTGACCATGAGTTCATACGCTGGGTTAACCTCTAGGATAACGAAGTCCACAGCTCGGTCTGTCTGGTCATAGAGTATTTCGTGGAGAGCAACAGGTATGTTCATTGAAAAGTACAGAGAGCGGTATCTCTCTTCACTTGCTCGGGGCATACATCTTATCCTCCTGCACTGAGCAGCCCTCTAATAATTGCATTTGTCCATACGATGTGTGGCAGTATCGGGTGATGATGCTGTCACAAAGTTAATGTGGGTGGGTTAGGAGGTCTTTTCGCTAATAAAGTGCGCAAGCTTTGGCGGCACAAGGTCCGCCCCTATAATTGGTTGGGTAATTTAATTACCCTACAATTGATTGGGTAATTGGATCTGCTTTCGCACTTGGCGATAGAACCACTAAGTACCCTGAGTTATTAGAAATATTATAAGTTAGTTACACTATTATATATCAAATAAATCATTTTGTCACATTTTTTATTTGTAAGGAAGGAAAAGATTTTAGTTGTAAGGAAGAAAAAGAACAAGGATGGACAAATGGTCCTGATTTTTTATCAGTATTTAATTTATTTGACTTTGGGTAATGATTTGGTTATTATATATTTGTATAGTAGTAGTCTATGCTTAAGGTTATACTATGCTTTATTTTAGCCCTTCACATAAGAGTTGGGAAAGAGAAATAGACTTTTTCAGTATATCAATATATAATATATTATTCAATAATGTTTAGGCTCAGTTACTGTTTGGTTACTGTTAGGTAAGAGTAGTAAGAGAATAGAATATTTTTAACCCGATATTCCTTTTTCGGTAAGGAAGAGGAATCGGATAAAAGGATGGTTAGTGAGTGGGTATGAGAATTTTGTCGCTGACATTAAACAATTATCTTAGGTACTTAGCAATACATGGGTATATTACTGCCTTAGCGTGGCTTTTCGCTCTTGGATCATTTCTTTTGGCCTATATCAGGGTGATAAGATCCTTCTATCGCACCCCCCTTCAGGACGCCAATGATGCTGTGCGGGGTGCCAGGCATAACTTTGACATCCTGAAGCCGGTAATAATTTTTTTGGTAAGCATGAGTTGGATTGTAACCCATATATAAGCGACCAACCATAATGGCCAAATGACCATAATGAGTTATAACATCAATGAGTTATAACACCCTGGCTGGGATAATTATTTCACTTGTCTATTGCTTTGTTACGTCGAGTTATAAATCTTTATTGTCAGGCACGCTAGTATAGCTTTTTGGATTTATAGACTTATGCCTGGTCAGTCTGTTCCTGATCGTTGATTATTGACTAATTCGATTACTGCGATCTTTGGAGGGGCAAGGAAACGCATCGGAGGGCCCCAGGTTCCGGCTCCACTGTTGGTATAGAGGAAGCTTTGCCGAGAGAGTTTATGGAGTCCAGGTCTTGATGGATATAGGATAGGGATGATCTCGGTGAAAGGAAATATCTGTCCGCCATGAGTATGGCCGCTTAACTGAAGATCAAAAAGGTGGCGGCACGATTGAGTAACCGTCGGGCGATGCTTTAAAAAAATGGTGAATAGATTCTGCGGCAGGGAGGACAGAATCGCCTCTTCATCAGAAGGATAATGCACGGCCGGTTTTGAGAGTGGAGATTTTACCTGATTACCAATTTCATCATCAACACCGGCAACATTGATGATTCCATCCACCGTTAATCCCTCATTACGCAGGATGTGGAATCCAGCCCTATGGGCAGCCAATAGGGCCTGGTCAAGGCCAGCGTAAAAGTCATGGTTTCCCAGGATAGCGAATTTACCATATCTTGGCTCATGTCTAGCGGGGGTGTAAAATCGATAATAGTATTGTGGGGCTGATGCTTTTACTCTTTATTTTCTACTCATTGATAACCGTTTTTCTGGCAACACACGAAATCTGGACATGAGCGTATAAGAAACTTTATGGACGATAATAGCGTATTAAAAAGAGGGATAGATGGGAAACGATCATTTTAACGATAATTTTCTTGTTAAAGAGTTTGAAACTCTAACGGGTAATCTAAATTATATTAGTAATGATCTGTTAAAGGCAAAATGGTACTTTCTGGCGACACTTGCGGCGTTAGGATTAGGTTATAAATATATTTTAGAATTAAATAACAATATTTTTTCTTCTGAACAGTTTCCTTTTCTATTGGTTATAATTTTTATTGCAGGAGATGTTGTCTTATGGCTAATTGGTGAGTATATTTTGTCACATGGGTTTTTGTTTAGGTATATACAATCAAAATTAGCTGAAATAGAAAAAGCTGAAATAGAACATTATCTTTATTATAAAAATATAATTATAGATAGTAGATTTAAAGAACTCGTAAAAGATCCAAGAAAAAGGGATAATTTCCTTTTCAAAGACAAAGACGGTAAAAAAGAATCGAAAGACGGTAAAAAAGAATCGAAAGACGGTGAAAAAGAATCGAAAGACGTTAACCAAGAAAGATTGTTTTTTGATTTTTTTATTCCTGATCAGTTTATACCATTGTATTGGGCATCTATTTGGGGAATATTAATAAATGGCTTAAGTGCATATATTGTGTACAAAATATTATATAAATATGACAATTATAAAATTATTTTACCACTAATTATTTTTATAAGTTTATTGTTTATATCAAAGCTATGGGATTACCACCTTTATAAACTCAATAAGTTTGTTGAAGAGTTTTGCGACTTTAAAATCTTTTTTGATGAAAATAAAAATGAAAGTATTTTTCGTTTCCCTCATATTATTCTCGGCAAGAAAGTTCGTTTGGTATTATTTGTATTGGCAGTATTATTAGTATTTGCTATGCTTTTGTGCTTTTTCTCCGAATCCTTGATTTTTTTAATGGATTGGCTATTAGAGATAATTAATTTACCTTTTATTGCTGTAGCACTTATACTTATATTATTGTTTTGGCGAGTTGTTCTTGGACTTTCGATTCATTTTGTTCGCGACTTTGTTCCAATAATAAAGTGGGATGAATTGAAAGATTGGGCTCCTTATATAGACAATAATAATGAATTAGTGCTAAATTGTGGTCGGCCTTGGCTAAAAAAAATTTGTTGGTCTTTATGGCTGTTGTTCTTTTTACCATAAAGGAGATTTTTTTACTCTCTACAGATTAGGGGTCTAAACCCAATATTCATGACACCAACCGTAAGCCCCTCTTCACATATCCTGGTAGCAAGTATCCGAAAGATCAGTTAAAATATATACCTGTACTTAGTACAGGTATGTGGTAACGGATATTTCACAGTCTTGAAGTAGCTAACCCTATAAGTAGCTTAACCCCTAAATAGCACATGGAGAGCACAGGCTTAATGTCGGTTCAACAGCTTATTTCCCATGCTTATCGAACTCATTCTCAATGACTTTTCAGGCTCTGACCTCATCCGCCAAATCCGGCTTATCGACTTTATGTCCATAATATTAGCTAAGGTCAAAAGAAGTGCCAAGACTAAGGTTGCTAACCAACAACTGGCCAATAAAGGATATTGCGCCTTTTTGAAGATTTTAGATTTACAAATAATAAATCTTCAAACTTATGATTTGAACATTTAGAGAGATTTTTATTTAAAAACTAATGGATAATAATTTTACAAAATGCCGATATATTACTACCCGCTTAATTTTAGGCCTGAATATGATGTCTGCTGGTCATCGGATCAATTTTGGGATGGCCACTCAGATCACAGGTGGATAATCATGATGTCCGCCGGCCATAAGATCCATTTTAGGAGGACCTGCCGATGTTTGGAAAATTCATTCAAGAGCTTCGGAGGAAAAAGGGGCTGGGGCTGTGCGAGTTTTGCAAAAAGACCGGTCATGACCCCAGTAACTGGAGTAAGCTTGAGCGGGGTATCCTGCCTCCCCCAAAAGATGAGAGAAAGCTGCGCCTTTGGGCCTCACAGCTCGGACTGGAGCCTGGCAGCGGTGATTGGTACACTTTTTTTGATCTAGCTTCTGTTGAAGGCGACCATCTCCTATCAAGCACTGATAGGAATATGGTCAAGGAGCTGCCTCAGCTTTTTAGGATCATTCGAGGGCAAAAACCGACCGAGGACGAGATGCGGAATTTGGCTGCGCTTGCCAGAAGAAGTTAATCTTCGGCTATGAGCTGCTCTGGCCGCAGGGTCTGAAATGGCATTTAGAGGGATGAGAATTTAGAGTGATGAGATATTATTCAGCAGATTCACTCAAGGTCAATATTTGACTATACTTTTGCGCTTTTTCTCCGAACCTTCAATTTTACTGGATTTGTTATTAAAAGATAACTTTCAACAAGTTCCGTGCATGGAGAGATTTCTGCAAAAGTGCAGTATCTGAATGAAGGTAGTTAATATCTGAATGAAGAGGCCTCCTTGTGGGATCAACATATTTTTCAAGCGTATAGTTTTGAGCGATGTGGGGTCGGCTAATGGTAGGCCAGCAGACTTTGGCTCTGCCTATCCTGGTTCGAATCCAGGCCCCACAGGTAGCGTGATAAGCCTGCCTATCCTGTCTATTGATTCTATTGATATTGATGAGATATGCTCTTTTTTATGAGCTTTTATAAAACACGAGGATTGAGTCGATGCGCTATCAAGAGTTTATTGAGCAGGTCAAAAAACTTGGTGGTTTTGAATCCCTGGACGAAGCTGCAAAAGTTACCGAGGCAACCCTTGAAACCTTGAGTGAGCGGCTTTCCAGGAAGGAACGGGAGGACCTTGCGGCCCAGCTTCCTAAGGAATTAAAGGAGTATTTCCTAAAAGGGAGGGATACGGAGCGGTTTCTGCTGGAGGATTTCTACAGTCGGGTCAGTGCACGGGCTGCTGTCCGCTATCATCGGGCGGTTGAACAAGCCCAGGCAGTGATGCAGGTGCTCCGAGAGGCAGTCTCGCCGGGTGAGCTTGAGGATATCTTGTCTGAGCTTCCCGATGAGTATGGCGAGCTGTTTGGGAGAAAGCCGAAAGGGCCGATGTCTCCTTCGATCTGAGGTGATTTTTCGCTCAGCTTTTTTTTCGCGCCCACCGGCGGCAAATCAGCTCTCCCGGGCCACGGCTAACTTGCTCGGGCTACGCCACATTAGCTCAAACTCAACTAGGCCATATCAGCTCAAACTCAAAGAAAGTATGATGCTCCCTCAAAGTCGCAGCAACAGGAGCTCGACGATAAGATAGAAGCCCCTTTTGGCCGCAAACTAGCAGTTAGGAGAGAAAAGATATCCGGGTACATGCTAGGGGGAACTTGAGCAAGGGAGAGCCTGATATTTCCAAGCCTTCCACTAGACGCCAGGCCGTTTTGTGGAGGATAGATGTGTGGAGGATAGAATAGTGGTCATGATCCGTAGAAGAGAGGCAGTGCCCTTGTATGTCTTTCAGGGCACTGCCTCAACCTGGATGCTCTGTATTATAGGGTTAGCTTTTTAAGCCCTTACGCCCAAGGCCTACAAGGCCCAAAAGTCCAGAGGCAAATAGAAATATTGCCGGCGGCAGAGGGACAGGGGGATTTTGCTGGCTTCCTCCGGTTGGAGTAAAGCAGACTACACCTATCATTGGTAGTCCATAATAACTTCCTCCCCAAATCATCGAATCCTGTCCTTCCCACCAGGTATCATGAAGATATACGGTTTGAGTTGCATCATCATACCCGTAGCCAAACATGGAATGACCCTCAACATTGATCATGACCACGCGGCCAGAATCTATTTCATTCTTATAATCCTGAAAACTAAAACCATACGGTAAGCCAAGATTATCAGTATATTGAATATAGAGGCTCCCCGGTACATAGTTATAGCCACAGTATTGCAGGTATTCACCGATTCCATATAAACCTGAAAACTGAGCTATTCCAAGGTCAAACTCCTTTTCAGCCGTAAGCTTTCTGCCATCATTATATAAGAAAAATATCGTAGAGCCATCGGTATTGCCAACATCATCCTGGCTGGTACCCATAAAATCAGCCAGGCAGTTAAAGTCATCGGGTCTGGTTCTGCCGCTGGCTAGAGGATCACCAGATTGTCCGTAACCTTTCCAAAAATCAGCGATATGCTCTGGGCTGGCAATGGCCTGATTGGCCAGGGCTCCTGGATGGCCAAAACTGCTCAATTCTGCCTGCCCGCCTGGAATCAGATTGTCATAGCTTAATCCCTGATAGCCATTGAGATCATAGTAGCCCATCATCATTCCGGCTGCGGTTGGACTGCATCCATACCACCACTCGTAATCAGGAGCATTGCCCAAAATATTTATCCCCCCAAAAACCTTAGCAACTATGCCAAGCTCACTCAGATCAGGGAGGATAGTAACTGCCAGACATTGACTGTTGGTGAAAAAACAGAACAGGATCAGGACGACTGAGAGCAAGAATTTCGCATACCGCATAAGACAATCTCCTTAGGAAAACAATTTGTGGATGTGGATAATGTTTATCTGTAGGCAGATAATAATATTGCCTATTACATGAAGAAAAAGGTAGCATTTTTTATTCCACTTCTGATCGCCAGATGAATTCGTATTCATGCTCCTCAAAAAGACAGGCACAGTAAAGAGATTAGGCCACAGAGATCAGGCCACAGAGATCAGGCCACGGGCTGCAGCATTGATTAACCTGGTACGTACCCACTCTCTTTGGAGAGAGGTAATTTTTATACTACTCCTTTCATTTTTTTATGATATTTACCAAGCTCATTTTTATCCGATAGAAATATAAGAGTAAACTATGAGAGTGGTGAGGAATCGCCATCGACATTTCCCCATCTAGTCTTTTCGGAGAGCCTGAGAGAGGGCGAAGCTCTCTTGGTATAGAGGCCATAGAAAATCCAAACCGTTCATTTCACCTTTCCGTGACGATACAAAATTATATAACCACGAACTAGGCATTCTGTGATACAATGCACCTTCGATCCAATGCACTTTTCAAAAATAGTCAAAAACACGATCCACGAGATTAAAAACAGAAACTTTTGAACTCTTGGCTAAAAAGGAGCACCGTGGCATGAGCCGAAGACCAGAAAAGATGATTATTTATAACCTGTTTCCCCTCCTGGCTGGAAAATTCACTGACTGGGAAAAACACCTTAGCCGCGCTGCTAAAATGGGCTTTAACTGGATTTTTGTCAACCCCATTCAGCGACCTGGAAAATCAGGTAGTATCTACGGCATAGCGGATTACTACGATTATCATCCCCTGCTGATTGATGAGAAAAGCGGCCAAAAACCTGAGGAGCAGGTTAAGGATGTCCTCAAGACAGCGGAAAAACTTGGCCTTCGGGTTATGGTTGATCTGGTTATCAATCACTGCAGCGTAGATTCTGATCTCCTGAAGCTTCATCCCGAATGGTTTCTCTGGGAGGCCAAGGGGCAGGTTGCTCACCCCTTTGCTGATGAAAATGGGAAAAAGGTGGTCTGGACAGACCTGGCTCAGTTTGACCACAAGAGTAGCCGGGATAAGGAAGGCATGTTTCAGTATTTCTTTGGGGTAGTAAAGTTTCTTATAGAGCTTGGCTTTAGCGGGTTCCGCTGTGATGCGGCCTATCAGGTTCCTAAAAACCTGTGGGAGCGGCTCATCCATGAGACCAAAAGACGGTATCCAGAGGTACTCTTTTTTGCTGAAACTCTCGGCTGTCCGTCTGATTTGACCAGAAGTACAGCTAGTGCTGGTTTTGATTATATCTTTAATAGTTCTAAATGGTGGGATTTCAACAGTCAGTGGCTGATGCAGCAGTATGCCCTCACCCGGGAGATCGCCCCTTCGATTGGGTTTCCTGAAAGCCACGATACGGTAAGACTTTGTGAGGAACTCAAAGGCAACATCGACGGTCTGAAGCAGCGGTATCTATTTGCCGCTCTCTTTTCTGGCGGAGTGATGATGCCGATCGGCTTTGAATTCGGCTTTCGTAAAAAGCTACATGTGGCCAAAACCAGACCAGAAGACTGGGAAGAAACAGACATTGACCTGACTTCCTTCATAACCGAGGTCAACCGAATCAAGGCAGAACATGTGATTTTTCAAGAAGATGCTCCGACTGAGATTCAGTCTCACGATGATAATCATCAGGTTATGCTCATGTGGAAAGCATCCACCAGTGACCATGAAGAATCACTGGTTATCCTCAACAAAGATATCCATAACAAACAGCGTTTTTATACGGAAAAAATGCAAAAATTCATTCAATCTGGGGCTCCTTTGAAGGACATCTCCCCAGAATTTACCCTGGATTATATCCCCTCGCCGTTTACCTATGATCTTCGGCCAGGACAGGGAATTGTGCTGATCACCTCACGGGACCTTGTTGCCGTATAAAAACAAGATGACTATAAAAACAAGATGATGAAGATTGCCCCCTGGCTTCCACTTTCCTGCTGTATGGCTTGATAGACCTTTCTTGTGAAGTAACCTTTGGGCCTTCAACGGATGAGGCACAGGCTGAGAGAGAAAGAGCGATTAAGGTTTCTGCTCAAGCCTCTGCCCCTCTCCTCACCACTTTTAAAAAGGGGAGGAGAGGGGATCAGAATAAAGGCTTTAAGTTGTTGCAGGGTGTGATCCAGTAATATTAGCTGCCAATAAAATAGCCAGTTAGCACCTTAGGTCTGTTAGCATCATTCGGCTGACGGTGGAAGAATATTTCCGTCAATTCCTGAGGGAGGAGTTATTTCTGGTGGAGTTATCTGCGGTGGCCTCTGGTGCTCAAAAACAATTGAATGAGTATCAATCTTTTTTAATCTTATGATATGAAAGGGATTAGTAATAACGCACAGGGGACCGGGAGTCTCATTATCTTCAATGAGGATACGGAGACAGCAGGGTTTTTTATCATCGAGATTGACCCCAAGGACCTTAGTACTTGGCCCCCCGCCGGAGGTCTGGTATCCTAAGAGGGTAACAACCACCATCTCTTTGCCAAAATTGATCTTAGGCAATGGAGGCGCAGGGGTTATTCCGGCTGTGTGTTGTGCCCAGAATTTAGCCCAAGTCTTTTGGTCCTTAATGAGCATATCCAGACCACAGAAACCAGGATCGTCATAGCGGTAATAACTGATGGCTCCCTGATCCACGGTTATAAACGGAATGGATAGGCTGCTCCCTAGAGAGAATGATGCTGAAACTAAAAGCATAAAGAAAATCAAGCCAAAAGTAAACCATTTCTTTGCCTTCATAACATCTCCTCCTTAAGGTTTTTGGGTTACTTAAGCCTTTAAGATAAATTATTAATTATTTTGTATTTTACAATACATAAAAGCATAATGTGTGCCAAAAGATCTGTCTGTCAATTAGTAAGCTATAGCGACGATTGAGTCGGAAAATTGAAAATCTGAATGTAAATTTTGTTTACATAAAGATATGGATAGTAGCAAAAACTCTGGTTAACCTGAGATTCGCTACTGTCAATGATGTTAACAGAAAAACATGGGCTCCCACTTTTACCTATTGATTTTTACTTGGGGAACATCTGGAGCAGCTACCTAGCCTTGACAGAAAGGAGATATGAAGGTATAACCATACCAAATAAGGAGTTGATCCTACTTAACAAAAAGGAGGAAATAGATCATGTCTCTCTATTCGTTTAACTGCCAGGCGTGTGGTACGGACTTTGAATCGTCGCTTAAGGAAGGCGAGCCCGCCCTGCGATGTCCAAAGTGTGGATCTACCAAGGTAGAAAAGAAACCCTCTGGTCTTGCTGGTTTTTTCCAGAAGGGAAAAAATAGTTTTGATCAGTGTTTTTCCTGGAGTTGAAAACCAAAAAAGTAAGGCGGCAGGTAGCCGCTTTGGTTATTTTCCTATGCGGATTCGACTATTAACTCCACTAACCTTTTTTCTGCCAATCAATATCAACTCTGCTGGGTTGATGTTTGACCTTCCCTACTCATCCTATTGAGAGCAAGTAAGATCAGACAGCAAGGGGCTGGGAGTGATTAGCAAGACGCCCCTTGCTGCTCTATCAGCTCCATAAACCGCAGGGCATTTTCTTTCATCCACTGGTTATTAAACAATACATAGGTTGGCTTTTCCCTAACCCAGGCCATCAAGGTTTGCAGATCTTGGTCAGTATAGCGGTAGGTGTAGCCGCTGATTCCGTGGAGACGAAAATAGTGAAAATTCCCATACTGCGGCTTATCTTTGAAAGGATCGACACAGTGGATCAAATCAAGGTTACGGCAAAGCTCAAAGATCAGCTCACTGGACCAGGCCGCACCGCGTGGCTCCCAGGCTAGGCAAAACCCTTGACGGTCAATAGTGGTGAAAAATTTTTGCATATTGGCGATATTTTCCCTATTTGGCTCGAAACTTGCCGGACACTGAAAAAGTATTATCCGTGCTCCCAGGCTGCGGGCAAACTGTGCGGTCCGCCTCCAGGCTTCAATCACTTCATCCGTCGAGCGAAAGCTGCCATAGCAAGCCACCCGCGATGGCTCGATCTTCTCCCTTAGGCGGCGGTAGGTTGGGCTGATTGGCTCATGGGTAATCAACTGCCAGGCCTTCATGGTGAATTCAAAACCTTGCGGTGCAGACTGCTGCCATCGCTCAGCGGTCTTTAGCTGTGGGAGCTGATAAAAGGTCTGTTGAATCTCTATCAGCTGAAATAGTCGGAAATACTCTGCCTGTGAAACAGCAAATCCACAGCAGCCGATTTTTGCTTTAGCACCTGTTTTTTGAATATCAGTCGCTTTCTGGATCATGGAAAGGTAGGATATTTGAGAGTGAATGTCCCCTTATCCAGAAGCTGGCCTAGGTTATCCTTGAGACTGTAGCTTCCCTCGACCACAAATTGCCCTGCCCAGATACACCAAACTCCTGGCGGGCAGAGACTGTTGGCGGCTGTGCCGCTAAAGTGGCCTAAGATGCTTCCATCAGCAAAATTAGCCTGGAAGGAGATAGGAGCTGAGCCTCCAGTCGGAATATACAGAAAGTTTACCAGGCTCCCTTGCTCTTTAACCCAAGGTGAGTCAAACATGTCCACAGTCTGCTCTTCCCGGTCGATGATCAGCTTTCCCATTGTGTCAGTATGATTTTGGCTTTTCCACTCTCCCTCCATCCTGATAGGCGCCGCTGCGGCCCCTCCTCCTCGCTGATTCAGACAGGAGGGAAGCCCAAGGTAAGTTTTAAATATGCAGAGTGCATCCCCAGGCGTAACTCGGCCATTATTGTCTACATCGGCACACTCAGAACATGGGCCCGATTTAAGATAGCAGCGAAAGGCAATTAGGGCATCCTCAGGGGTCAGATATCCGTCATTGTTAAGATCTGCCCCCGGGCAGCGAGAGAGGCAAAGACATCCCTGGCTTGAGGAAAAGCTAGCGAAATCATCCTTAAGATTCTCTAGGCGCAAGGGGTAACACTCGCTTTTTTGTCCCGCCGGCTGGCACTCTCCCCGGAAGTAGGCCCACTCATCACATTCGCTCCCATCGCTGAAAATACAAACTCCATACTGGTTACCTTTTTCATCTTCCCGGATTTCCAGCCTCCCCCCATTTTTCAGACAGTAAACCGAAGCAGGGTTAGGTAGGCCGACTAACCCCTTCTGCTCAGGGTTTTTTGAGCCAATTTCCTGGCTTTCAGCCTGCTGTTGTTTCTCTTTAGCCTGAAAACTCAGCCGGAGCAGACAGCCACTTGCTCCTTTCGGAAGACCACCACTGGTGGAAATTCCCGCTCCCCTAAGCCTACCCGGGGCAATTTTGATTACCTCTAGCGGATCGAATGCACCAGCTAGCTCCCCTGCTTCAAAACCCAGAAATTCAAGGCCCTGCTCAGGGTAAGTAACCTCAAAGCCAAAGGCAGAAACAGAGCAAGGCGCATGCTGAATTCTGACCGGAACCAGTATCCGCTCATCCACCCTCGCCTTAATTCCCTCAATATCTAATTCTCCCGAATCATCTTCAAGACAAGTCTCATTAATCCTATCTACCCCTGCTTCTTCCCCAGCTAGAAGAGATTTTGCCCATAGATTCGGAACAAAAACTGCTGACCCTACCGACAACAAGGCCACCATTCCAAAAATCAAACCAAGAGCCAATATTCTTAATACTAAGATTTTTTCAATTTTCATAACTATCACCTCATTATAATATTATGTTATTAAAATGATTCGCTCTTATATATTAGACACCATAAACCCTCAAAGTATATCAGAACAACTATAAACCCTCGAAGGGGCTTAGCTCT
>JAILZY010000154.1 GCA_023512255.1 bacterium
TATTGTCTTTTACCTCAATACCCTTCCCCTGCAGCTTATCTACTTCTCCTAATTTTAAATATGGGGAACATCTGAACATCATCCGTTAAGTATTAAAAATATCAAAAATCCAAGATAGGTTTAATGAGGGGTTTATTTTTGTATTTTAAGGTGTTAAATCAATTTCATGATTGATTTTGGTCCAAAGGTCTTATTGTCCAAAGGCTTTATATTAATATTGTTAATCTCTTGTGATATGCCCGAGGGCTGAAAATCTCGGATTCTCTAAATAGCCTTTTTGGCTGAATTCTAAATAGCTTTGAGCCGCGGCAAGTGCTTTTAGCCCTGATTTGTATAATCATTTCTGCTTTTATAATTATTTTCGCTTATCTATTTCTTATCTATTTTCTATTTTTTATTTATTTTCTAGTGGCCTCCACTTACTCCTGGCTCAAGATAGATGACGGCTGTGCTGTCGTCATAGGAGAGAATCTCAGCGTAGCGGCCCCAGTTGATCGCTGTCTCAAGCTGGCGTTCGGCCTCTTCACGGGGGAATTCAACCTCAAGCTCAGATTGAACGATATCCCAGCCAACCTGCTTTCGGTCGGAAACATACAGCATGGCCATTAGCCACTTGAAGATCGGCAGTCGGCGGATTCGGGTGGCGAAGATTTCCTTGCGGGCCGGAATGCTGGCCTCGGCAAAGGTTTCGCCAAGGGGCGTGAGGGTAATATCACCCTTGGCTATGGTGGCGAATCCTAAAAGCTCGGCCGCCTCGGTCAGCCGCAGCAGGTGATCTGAATCAACTTTTAGCTCTTCGGCTAGCCGGTAGATGTCGGCCCGGTTATCAGCCATCTCATCAAGCCGCTCCAGCAAACTGGCCAAGTTGGTGATACCAATATGTGGCAAGGCACGGGTTTTCCCGCCAGGCTCGCCCGGGGCTGCACCCATCTCGATGTGTTCCGGCTGGGTTTGCCCTGCCAGGATGCTGTAGACCCGGTCTACTACGGCTAAAAATCCAGGGGCCTTGCGCTGTCGCGGTTGAGGTAGCCTCAATTTCAGATTGGTTACGATCCGGCCAGGGTTTTTATCCATGACCAGAATGCGGTCGGCCATAAAAACAGCCTCCTCGATATTGTGAGTAACCATGAGAATGGCTTTGGTTGGAATGCTGCCGCTGGTCCAAAGCTCTAACAATTCCCCACGGAGGGACTCAGCGCTTAGAACATCCAGGGCCGAGAAGGGCTCATCCAGGCAAAGTAGCTCTGGCTCCACAGCCATAGCCCTGGCAAATCCGACCTTCTGGCGCATGCCGCCAGACAACTCCCGGGGATAGGCGGTCTCAAATCCATCTAGCCCCACTCTGTCCAGAAGGTCAAGGGCTCGTGCCGTGCGCAACTTCGGCGGAAGGCCACGGGCCTTTAAGGCTACTTCTACATTTTCCAGCACCGTAAGCCAGGGAAAAAGGGCGAAGGTCTGAAACACAATGCTTGCGTGAGGATTAACTCCAACCAGGGGAGCGCCACGGTAGATCACCTGTCCCTCGGTTGGCTGCTGGAGTCCGGTAATTATTCGCAACAGAGTGCTCTTGCCGCAGCCCGAAGGCCCCACCAGAGCGACAAATTCTCCCTCACTGAGGGTCAGATTGACATCCTGAACCGCGGTGAATCTCCGCTCTCTAGTGCCAAAAATCTGATTAATATGTTGAAGTTCCAAAAGATAGCTATCAGTGGGCATGAGCATCACTCTCCCTTACTCCATTCGATATCGCTCTTCGGTCAGGCGGTAGAGGTGCCGCCAGAAAAACCGGTTAATAATGACCACAACCAGCACCATGCTGAGCGTCCCGGCCAGGAGCAGAGGGTAGTCGCCGGCTGCCGTAGCTTTAGCAATCAGAGCCCCGATGCCGGTAGTTTGCAGTGTTTTTCCACCGAATTCAACATATTCAGCCACAATGCTAGCGTTCCACGCTCCGCCGCTAGCCGTGATGGCACCGGTAACGATGTAGGGGAAGAGGGAGGGCAGAATCAAGGTGCGCCAGCGCTCGATCAGGCTTAGCTGTAGCAGGGAGCTTGTATATTTCAGGTCTTGCGGAATAGCCATGGCTCCAGCAATGACGTTGAACAAAAGATACCATTGGGTCCCCATCAGCATCAACAAGACAGCGGCCAGATTGAGGCCACCTGGAAAACTGATCACCATAAGCAGAAACACCGGAAATAGGGCTGTGGCTGGCACCGAAGCGGCGATTTGAATCAGCGGCTGTAGCCATGCGGATAACTTGGCGTTAGTGCCGATAGCTACTCCCACAGGAATGGTCCAGGCCAGGGCAATAACCAGGGAGGCGAAAACACGCAGCAGGGTCGCTCCTACGCCTAGAGCAATGTTTATCCACTGGAGTATAGATACGGCCAGAAGCATTTTCCCAGCCTGGTAGAGGCCATACACCAGACCCAAGCCCATTGCTCCAGCCATGAGCCGAAATATCCAAGTCGATCGGGCAGTCGATGGACTTGTTGGCTTATCCCGCATAGGAAAAAGACGAATCAGCCAGGCATCCAGATGCTCAATAATCAGCCCCCGGACTATCCATCTGAGCCAGGCAATAAGCCGTGAGCTGCGCAGAGCGTCGTAAACCCAAGAAGTAGGTGGATTGGCGCCTTCAACCATCTCAAGCTTAAAACGGTCGGACCAGGCCAGCAATGGACGCCAGATCAACTGGTCCAGAGCCACAATAACCAGCACCAGGGTGATGATCCCCCAGGTGATAGCCTGAATGTTGCCACACCAGGCAGCCTTCTGCAGATAGGCTCCTAGGCCAAGGAGCCGAAAGTCCCGCTGGCCAACAGTGAAAATCTCGGCCGCCATCAGAAAGAACCACCCCCCAGCCCAGCTCATCATGCTGTTCCAGATCATGCTGATAGCGGCAAAGGGTAGCTCCAGGGTTTTAAACCGCATCCAACCATTGAATCGGAATATTGTGCTCACCTCGCGCAGCTCCCTCGGGATGGTGGTCAAGGCCTGGTACCAGGCGAAGGTCAGGTGCCAGACCTGACTGGTAAAGATCAGGATAATAGAGGCTAGCTCAGCGGCTATTTTCTGCGGCATGATGGCGCTCAGGCTCAACAGCGCTACTGGCAGAAATGAGAGAATAGGCACGCTCTGGAGCACATCGAGCAGTGGCATCAGAATATGCTCAGCCCGGCGATGATAAGCAGATACATAGCCATAAACTAGGGTAAAGAAGAGAGACATCCCATAGGCAGCCGTCATCCGGCCAACAGACAGAGCCGCATACCAGGGAAGTAGGGTAGGGGAGAGAGAAACCTCCGGTCCCTTAATCACTCCTGGTGCGCCATTGGCTAGACGTACACCTAGATAGACAAGGATACACAGGCCGATAAAAACCACCACATCACCCCAGGTGAGGTGATGCCGGGCCAGCTGCTCGGGTATGAAAATTCTGAAAAACTGTTTCATGAGCACCCCAATGAATGACTATACTTACTGTTGCTTTGCGGCCATATCGGTTAATATTAAGGCTAAGATAGCAGTGTAGCTGAATTTAGCAATATTTTCAAGAAAATTGAAACAATGGCTAGATTTCTCATATTTTTCTTAATGCTGAAAAGAGCATCTATCCTCTTTACCCTACTCAGTATCAATTCTTATTCTTAAAATTCATCGAAAAAAAATCATTTAACCGAATAAATTACGACGATTAATCTTATCATCAACTTTCAGCTTCTGCATCACAGTAGAAAGAAGTAGAAAGAAGCAGCAGAAAGAATAAGGAGGGACAACATGAAAAAAGTGATTATTTTTATCCTATTTATTATTCTGATTGTATGGTTTTCTAGCTCTGGATTTGCTCAAGATGCTATCTGGTTTTTATCAGAACCAGAGAGTGAACTAAGCCTGGAATCAACCAGCCCGGAATTAATCAGCATGGAGTCAACTAGCCCGGAGTCAACCAGCACAGAATCAACCGGCCTGGAGTCAACGAGCCTGGAATCAACCAGCCTGGAATCAACTGACCAGGAATCAATCAGGTGGGAGCTTCCATTCCAATATGCCCAGACCTCCTGGCCATCCATACACCGGGATGGCCGAAACTCAAACTACCTCCC
>JAILZY010000155.1 GCA_023512255.1 bacterium
AACTTTCTTCTCTCTTTATTTTCTCTCCTCCCCTTTATATTTTCAACATTATTTTTTCAACATGGGGAACATCTGAACAGACTCTTCTCTTAACCTATCGCCTGTTAATGATACTTTCTTCCCTTTCTGGGTGAATCACGCTCTTTTTTCAGTAATGAAAGTCAAATTGAGCATAAACCATGCCATAAACCAGAACCACGGCATAAACCAAGATAAGAGCGGCAGAGAAAATAAAAATGAGACCACCAAGGGAATTAAGAGAATAAAGAAAAGAAGATGATCTGTCATAATCTACAGACTTGCTGCCTCTTTTTTGTCATCGCAGCCCCATTTGGGGCAGTTTTTGGGCAGTGATGATAACTTCCAGCCAGACAGTGCCGACAAGAAGCCGTAACTCCTGGATAAAAGCAGCGTCTTTAGAATCAGAAAATTTTTTATAAGGAGTCTGAATGTTTGTAAAAAGCAAACCCTAAAAAGAAAACGATAAATCTAAAAGAAGACGATAAAATCTTCGCTAATTTTTGAGGATCAAGCAATGATCACAGTTAGAATAAATCGACTTAAGACCCGTATGGATCGAGAATTAAGCCGCTGTCTAGCCTCATCTTTTATAAGCAATGTAATCTATGCCGCACTCAAAAGAGAGCAAATCTCACAGCGATACCTAAGGCTCATGCAGGCTGCAATGCGAAAAGAAGGCAAATAATAAGCTTGGGAGATATCCTATCCCTAATTTTCTCGCCATATTTTCTCGCCATCACAAATTTTTTACCACCTTTCTTGCCACAGCAAGTTTCCTCACCACTATAGGGCCTTTCTCACCCTACCCTGTCTCTTCCCTCTCAGGGAACTCATTGCCCTGGCCAGCTCCAGGGTGTGCGAAGTCGCCCCTTGTCCCTTCTATTCTATAGGAAAATCTATAGGGAAAATGAATGAGTGCCTTTTAGTCCCCTTTACTCCCCTTATTCTGGCAAATTTATAATCTCAATATAAATAGCTGATTTACCAAAAATTGCCGACTAGTATAGCGGTCAATATATCAGTATAAAGATATTTGCTTATAACTTATTTATATTTTTATTATTCCTGATATTTTTATTATTCCTGTGCCAAGAGGAGGAATAGGGGGGCAAATAGATTATGATACAGCCGATGATGAGAAAATTCTTCTATCTGCTTTTCGCTCTAGCCGTAGTGATCATGCCGGTTAGGAAAGTTGACCGGGCCACGGGTACAGTCCAGCCAGCCAGTGTCTCTTTCACCGAAGCGGTCGATTATCCCGTGGGGCGTGATCCCCAATCAGTTCTAGTTGATGATTTCAACCAGGATGGTAAGCCGGATTTAGCAGTTGCCAATGAAGACTCTGACAACATCTCGATTCTTCTTGGCAATGGCAATGGCACCTTCGCCCAGGCCGTCAATTATCTGTCTGGAGATGAGCCTCAGTCAGTGGCTGGCGGGGATTTCAATGGCGATGGTAAGACAGACCTGGTCGTAGCCAATAATGGATCTGACCATTTATCAATCCTTCTTGGCAAGGGGGATGGCTCATTTTTGGCTGCGGTCCATTATCCTGCCGGCTATGGCCCTCGGTCAGTGGCGGTGGGGGATTTTACCAGTGATGGAAAGCAAGATCTAGCCGTAGTCAATGAAATATCTGATAATGTCTTAATTCTTCGCGGAGGTGGCGATGGCAGCTTCACTCAGGCCGCTTCCTATCCAGCAGGCGACAATCCTCACCGGGTCATCGCCACTGACCTGAATAGTGATGCTAAGCTTGATCTGGTCGTACTAAACGCGGGCTCAGCCGATGTCTCGATTTTTCTCGGTGCGGGGGATGGCACCTTTACGCGATCTGGTTCTTTTGCAGTTGGAGCTGATCCCCGCTCGGTTGTGGCCGGAGATTTTAACGCTGATGGGAAGATGGATCTAGCCGTAGCCAATGAGGGCCCTGATACGGTCTCCATTCTCCTTGGCACTGGCGGCGGCAGCTTTGCTGAGGCGGTCAATTATGCGGTTGGCGGTGATCCTCAGTCAGTGATTGTTGGCGATTTCAATAAAGATAGTAAGCCGGATCTTGCAGTGGCCAACGCGGGCGGGGCCAATATATCACTCCTTCAGGGAAACGGAGATGGCACCTTCCAGACGATCAGCGGCTATGCTATCGGTGGCGCTCCTTCGGCAGTGGCTGTGGGTGATTTTAACCGTGATGGTCAGGAGGATCTGGCTGTAGCCGATGATAAGTATGACAGTGTGTCTATTCTCTACGGTCGGGGAGGCGGCGCGTTTGATGCGGCTATCAGCTACCAGGCCGGAGCTAAACCACAGGCGATCACAACGGGTGATTTCAATGCCGATGGGAACCAGGATCTAGCCGTAGCCAATGGAGATGAGGCCACCGTGTCGGTATTTTTAAATAATGGCAACGGGACCTTGGCCGAGGCTGCTAAGTACGCGGTCGGGACTGAGCCTCAGTCGCTGATTGCTGGGGATTTTAATGGGGATGGGAAGCAGGATTTGGCCGTAGTCAATAGCAAGTCTCATACGGTGTCTATACTTGCTGGAGCTGGCACGGGTAAATTCACTGCCGCGGTCAATTACCCAGTGGGTGATACCCCCCGCTCGATCGCCTCAGGAGATTTTAACGCCGACGGGAGAATAGATCTAGCCGTAGCCAATGAAGGCTCTGACGATATCGCTATTCTCCTGAGCGATGCTAATAATACCTTCCGGCCAGCTATCTACTATCGAGCGGGCAATAATCCAAGCTCAATCACTGTAGGGGATTTTAATGGAGATGGCAGAGCAGATCTAGCCATAGCTAATGCCAGCCCATCGGTTGGCGAAGATTTCGGCACGGTCTCGATCTTACTTGGCCTGGGTGAAGGCAGCTTTGCCGAGGCGGTCAATTATGCGGTCGGCAGGGACCCTTGGTCGATTGTGGCCGAAGACCTCAATGGGGACGGGAAGCTAGATCTAGCCGTAGCCAATGAGGCCTCAAACAATGTCTCCATTCTCCTTGGCCTGGGTGATGGCAGCTTTGCCAAAGCGGTCAATTACGAAGCAGGAGATGATCCACAATCGATCACCGTTGGGGATTTTAATGTTGATGACATAATGGATCTGGCCGTAGCTAATGAGGATTCTGATGATATTTCTATTCTCCTCGGCCTGGGTGATGGCAGCTTTGCCAAAGCAGTCAGCTTTCGGGCAGGGGATGACCCTCGGTCAACAGTGGCTGCGGATTTCAATCGGGATGGAAAAGATGATCTGGCTATAGCCAATGAGAAATCAGGCAATCTCTTTATCCTAATCAACAATAGCTGGGGAATCACGGTAAGCCCAACCTCAGGGTTAGTAACCAGTGAAGCTGGCACAAGCGCACTTTTCAGGGTGGTCCTGAAATCAAGGCCCACAGCCCTGGTCATCATTGATCTGTCAAGCAGTGATGAGACCGAAGGGAAAGTCTCTCCTACGAGACTGATCTTCACTCCCGAAAACTGGAACATTGCCCAGACCGTAACCGTAGTCGGTGTCGATGATCCTGAGGATGATGGTGATATAGCTTACAAGGTTATTTTGGCGCCAGCAATCTCGGCTGATCCGAAATATAGCGGCTTAGACCCTGACGATGTATCGGTGATCAACCTGGACAATGACAGCGGGCAGGAAAATCATGGTGGGCAGGAAGAAGAAGATGATGAGGTCAAGGGGTGCTTTATCTCTTCGCTATCATGTAGCCTCAGGGTGGGAAGATGAGCGCAAATCGGCCTGATGCCGGAATAATGAATAAGTGCCCGACTATACATAAAGGTTTATAACTCGAGATAATGGCGCAGTCACTGACAAGTGAAATAATTATTCTGGCCAGGATGTATAACTCATTATGGTTAGTTAGTCGCTTATAAATCAAATATCTTGAGCGCAAGCTTAGAACCCACAAGGCCTATATTATAAGGGATTCTGAGCTTGCGCCGCAGTGGCTAAACAAGAATCTAAGGGCATCGTGATGAGATAGGTTGGATTCTGAGCTTGCGCCGCAGTGGCTAAACAAGAATCTAAGGGCATCGTGATGAGATAGGTTGGATTCTGAGCTTG
>JAILZY010000043.1 GCA_023512255.1 bacterium
TAACTTTCTTCTCTCTTTATTTTCTCTCCTCCCCTTTATATTTTCAACATTATTTTTTCAACATGGGGAACATCTGCAAGGAAATTTTGGTCTAATTACCCCTGTTTTGCCCAATAAGGAAAAGCTCGTTCAAGATCAAGGCACCCCTATATCATTCAAAGACGTAACAAATTCCCTCCCTGTCCGTCATTTAAATTAATATCTAATTTTCCTACCTCTTGATTGGTAACCTGTCTTCTTATTATCTTATAATTATAAAAAGGGGGGGTGATATCAGGTAAGTAACACGAAAAGAGCCTGAAAAGTCTCTAAGGGGAAATTTTCGGCTTTTTTATTAACCTGATCAGCAAAACCACGGTCAGCTAAACTCCACGGATGAGGTGGGTAATTTAGCATTTCAGCGGGGGAAATAGGAGATATTTAAGGTAAGGAGGAGAAAGTATGAGAGAGCATATTTTGAAAAGGCTTTTTTTGATTTGGGTAGCCACTTTTGGCTGTATTTTCAGCCTGATCACAGCAGGAGCCGCCCTAGCGGCAGGGCTAGCCAATACCGCCTGGCCATGCCGAGGGCACGATAGCCGACATACAGGATGCAGTCAATACCGTGGGACCCAAAGCAATACCCTGCGGTGGAGTTTCCAAACTGGCAAATGGGTTGATTCCTCACCAACTATTGGCGCCGACGGCACCATTTATTTCGGTAGCAACAATGGCAAAGTCTACGCCTTAGACCCTAACGGCAGCCTCAAGTGGAGCTACCAGACCGCAGGATACAGTGTTGATTCCTCGCCGGCTCTCGCTGCTGATGGCACTGTCTATATCGGAGGCAGTGATGGCAAAGTCTATGCCTTAGACCCTAACGGCAGCCTCAAGTGGAGCTATCGAACCGGCGCTGGAATCCACTCCTCACCCGTAGTTGGCGCTGACGGAACAGTCTATGTCGGAAGCCTTGATTACAAGCTCTATGCCTTAAAACCAGATGGCAGCCTGAAGTGGAGTTATTCAACCGCCGGGGGAATCTATTCCTCACCAGCCATTGGCCCTGACGGCACTATCTATATCGGCAGCTATGATTATCACATCTACGCTATTAATCCGAATGGCACCCAAAAGTGGATCTATCTGACCTCATTCTATGTCTGCTCTTCACCAGCTATCGGCCCTGACGGCACTGTTTATATCGGAGGCGGCTGGTGGGGAGGAGGACGGGCAGATGGCAAGGTCTATGCCATAAGACCCAATGGGACCCTGAAATGGAGCTATCAGACAGAGGCTGATGTTTTTTCCTCACCAGCTCTCGGCCCTGATGGCACCATTTATGTTGGCAGTACCGATGGCTACATCTATGCCTTGCAATCCGATGGGACACTGAAGTGGAAATACCAAACCGGCGGTGCAGTTCATTCCTCACCAGCCGTTGGAGCTGACGGCACGGTGTATGTCGGCAGTGATGATGATACGGTTTATGCCCTAAAGTCTGAGGATGGTAGCCTAAAGTGGAGCTATAAGAGCGGCGGTGATATTTATTCCTCACCAGCCATTGGAGCTGACGGCACTATCTACATCGGCAGCCGGGATGGTAAGCTCTACGCCTTCGGTGGAAGCAAGGTGTGCATATCCAGCTTGGAGTGTCCGGTCGAAGAGTATTGCCAGAAAGAGGAAGGAGGGTGTGATCAGCCAGGCATTTGTGCCCCCCGTCCCCAAGAGTGCGTCATGCTCTATGATCCGGTTTGCGGATGCGATGGGCAGACCTATCCCAACTCATGCCAGGCGGCAGCCAGTGGGGTAGGCGTAGATTATCATGGACCATGCTCATCAGGAGCTACACCAGCCAAGGCGAGTGAAAGTATCTGGCCAGCTAAAGGCCGCGACAGCCGGCGCAGTGGCCAAAGCCCTTATCTCGGAGCCCAAAGCGGCAACCTGAAGTGGAGCTTCCAGGCAGGCTTTTCAGTCGATTCCTCACCAGCCATCGGAGCTGACCGAACCATCTACGTAGGCAGCTATGACGGCAAACTCTATGCTGTTGATCCTAACGGCAGCCAAAAGTGGGCCTTTCAGACTGGAGGCCGAATCATCTCCTCACCAGCCATTGGAGCGGACGGCACCATCTATATCGGAACCGAACATGGCCGAGTATTTGCCCTAAACCCTAACGGCAGTCAAAAGTGGGTCTACTCCCTCCTCTCCTCCTCAGTATCTCAGCCAGGCCCAGCCATTTATTCTTCTCCACTCGTCGGCGATGACGGAACAGTCTATGTGGGAAGCCAAGATGGTAGAGTTTTGGCAATTCGCCCCGATGGCAGCTTAAAGTGGGCTTTTCAGACCGCAAACAAGGTTGACTCTTCGCCAGCCATTGGAGCGGACGGCACAATCTATATCGGTAGTTTTGATCGCAAGCTCTATGCCCTAAGCCCTGAGGACGGCAGTCTCCTGTGGAGCTATCTGACTGGAGATCGGATCAGTTCCTCGCCAGCCATAGGAGCAGACGGCACAATCTACATTGGCAGCCTGGATGGCAAGATCTATGCCCTGACCACTGATGGCCACCAGAGATGGGTCTATCAGACCGGCGCCGGGATTTACTCCTCAGCAGCCATTGGCACAGATGGAACAATTTATTTTGGAAGCAGCGACAACAAGATTTACGCCCTGCGGCCCGATGGCAGCCTGAAGTGGTCTTATACAACCGGAGGCAGCGTTGATTCCTCACCAGCCATAGGAGCTGACGGCACAGTATATATTGGCTGTCGGGACGGCAAGGTCTACGCCTTAAACTCTCAGGATGGCAGCCTAAAGTGGAGCTATCAGACCGCTGAGGTCATTTATTCTTCACCATCGATTGGCGATGATGGCACGGTCTATATCGGCAGTCGGGATGGCCGGCTCTATGCCTTCAACAATCCAGCCTGCACGGACAACACTCAGTGTGCAGAGGGAGAATATTGCCAGAAGGCAGATGGCGACTGTCAAGGGAAGGGAACCTGCAACAGCAGACCTGATATTTGCCCGAAGTATTATCATCCGGTCTGCGGATGCGATGGTCTCACTTATGCCAACTCCTGCCAAGCAGCAGCCAGGGGAGTGAGCATTGACTACGAGGGAGAGTGCTTAGCCTCGTCTATGGGGGGGCTGGCCAAAAGCGCTTGGCCAGGCAAGGGGCATGATCTTCGGCACACTGGCCAAAGTCCGTATATTGGAGCCCAGAGCGGCACCTTGAAGTGGAGCTGCCAGATAGGCTCCTCTGTTGATTCTTCACCAGCCATAGGAGCCGACGGCACGATCTACGTAGGAAGCTACGATGGAAAGGTCTATGCTCTCGATCCTAACGGCAGCCAAAAGTGGACCTTTCAGACCGGCGGCATGGTCGTCTCCTCACCAGCCGTAGGAGCTGACGGCACAATCTATATCGGCAGTGGAAATGGCCGAGTCTTTGCTCTAAACCCTAACGGCGGTCAAAAGTGGGTTTATACCCTCCCTCCGATCTCCTCATACCTTGCGCAGAGTCCTCCGGTTTACTCCTCGCCGGTCATAGATGCTGACGGCACAGTCTATATCGGCGCAGGGGATGGCAAGATGCTGGCTATTAAACCTGATGGCACGCTGAAGTGGAGCTATAAGGCCGCAGATGGAATCGACTCTCAGCCGGCTATCGGCACAGATGGCACGGTCTATGCTGCCAGTCATGACCGTAAGCTCTACGCTTTCAGGCCAGAGGATGGTGGTCTGAAGTGGAGCTTTCTGACTGGAGACAGGATCATCTCCTCACCGGCCATTGGGGATGATGGCACCATCTATATTGGAAATTATGATGCCAAGGTCTATGCCATAAATCCTGATGGTAGCCTGAAGTGGACGTTCCGAACAGGCTCATGGATCTATTCCTCGCCGGCCATAGGAGCTGACGGCACGGTCTATATCGGCAGCACTGACGGCAAGCTCTATGCGCTTTCTCCCCAAAACGGCACTGTCAAGTGGACCTATAAGACCGCAGATGCTATCCCCTCAACCCCAGCCATAGGGGCCGACGGCACCATCTATTTCGGCAGTCGGGATGGCCAAATTTATGCTCTCAAGCCGGATGGCAGCCTACTGTGGAGTTATAAGACGACAGATGCTATCTACTCCTCACCAGCCATTGGAGCCGATGGCACAGTCTATATCGGTAGCCGGGATGGCCGGCTCTATGCCTTCTCTGATACCAAAGGCTGCCTGACTAATGACCAGTGCTCAAGCGGAGAATTCTGCCAGAAAGAACCCGGAGAATGTAACCAGGAGGGTGTGTGCACTGCTCGACCCGAGGTGTGCGTGATGCTCTATGATCCGGTCTGTGGATGCGACGGCCGAACCTATTCCAATGCGTGCGTGGCCTACAGCCAGGGAGTGAGTGTCGACTATAAGGGCGAGTGCAGATCGGCTCAGCTAGAAGTGTGCGATGGTATCGATAATGATAACGACGGACAGGTGGATGAGGATCTCACCAGACCCTGCTCGACTGACTGCGGAAGCGGGACAGAAAAATGCCAAGCGGGTCAGTGGGTTGGCTGCACTGCTCCAAAGCCCCAAACCTATTATGCTGATAAGGATGGGGACGGCTACGGCAGCGCTTCACAGAGCATCCAAAGCTGTGGCGCGGCCCCAAGCGGCTTTGTCCTTGACCAGACCGACTGTGATGATAGCGACAGAAACATTCACCCCAATGCGCCCGAAATCCCCTGTAATGGTAAAGACGATGATTGCCAGGGAGGAGACATCTGTGGTGGTGGCTACCAGACATGTGAAGAGCAGGATTCAGGAACACTGGACATTGCAGGCACCCAGGGAGCCATTGGACAAGAGGTCAGGGTCCCAGTGAGGCTTCAATTCGCCTCCTCTGAGGTTTACTCCTTTGGCTTTGAGGTGCTTTTTGAGCCGACTGTTTTGGAATACTCAAGCTTTGAAAAGGGAGAGTTGACCAATCAGGCTACCTATCTTGATGTCATACTAGTTAGCCCTGGTAAGATCAGAGTGGGAGGATTGTTCACTAGCCAAGCCATTCCGAAGGGAGCAAGCGGTTCGGTAGTCTGGCTGAAATTCAAGATAAAAGGCGGCCAGCAGAATCAATGCTACCCCATCAGGCTGAATAATGTTAAGGATGGTTTTGCTCAATTTTCCAAAACCGATGGATGTTTTTGCCTAAAGCGCAAATGCACCGGAGACCTGACAGGGGATGGAGAGATTAGCCCGGCAGATGCCCTGGTAGCTTTCCGATGCTATCTCGGATCTGGAGCCTGTCCGGAATGCTCAGATGTGAATGAGGATGGTGAGACTACTCCAGCCGATGCCCTGTGCTTATTCTATAAATACCTGGGCAAACCTACTCCTAACTGCCCCGGTCTCAATTGATAGTAGTCATCTGAAAGAAAACTTTTCGTGCTAAGCTGAGATGATCATTCTTTCCGCAGGGGCGGCCAAACCCTAAAGCCGCCCCTGCTCGGCTGCCATCCCCATCACTTGTTATTTCCAGCCGCCTTGTTGACAGGGCAATCGTATGAAAATCTTAAATATCTAAAGATATCAAATAGTTAAAAGATTAAAATACTTATATGGAGTAATCGGCAATTTTAGAATAACTCTCTAATATCTTGATATTACTGGCTAACTGATTTATCATGCCATCGCCCTGCTTCAATCGCCCCCTGTGGCCTTGTTGATCAAGGCTCTTGAGATTTAGAATCGTTTTTGGTATTCTTTTCATCGAACATTCAAACAAACCAAAGAATCTGCTCTCAACCATCATCAACCAGGAGAAACCTTATGGAGCTTACCATCAAAAATATGCCCGATGATCTTTACAAGCTGCTGAAATTAGTGGCCAATAAGGATGCTAAGTCTATTGATGAGGTGGTTATCGAAGCTATAAAAAATCACTGCGAAGAGAGGGAAATAGCCTACCGCAAAGAGATGCTTCACTTTGATCGGGATAAAGGATATCAGCAAAAGAATCAGTAATCCCTGATAATTGCCTGATAACCGAGGAATGAGCAGAAGGAAGATGTGGACTTCTATTTTTTCACTCTCAACAGATAGGCTCGGCTGCGCTCCTGGCGGTTATTGGTAACCCAAAGATAGTAGGGGCCATGTCCTAGTCCTGCGGTATTGGCTCGGAACCGAACCTCGGTGTCCGAAATATGGAGGAGCTCCTGCCTGATTCTCTTGGCCTTGGCATAATCAGCCATATTGCCTATTTCCACTATGCAGGCTGGATAGATGCGGGTAGAGCTCATGGCAAATCCATCGAACCAGATACTTTGTTTTATGGGCAACTGCTCATAACGCCAATTCTGGCAGTTAGTGGTGCCAAGCTCAAGGGGGCCAAAGACCAGCTTCTTGCTTTTCTCCTGATAGCACTTGCTCCAAGGAAACTGCTGGGGAGCCTGGTCATACTCATCATAAATCGGGCATTCCTCTCCATCCAGCCAAAATTTTAAATCTATCCCTGGCCCATTTTTTTTGACCCACAACTCAAGGCAATACCATCGCTCAAGGGCAATTGGACCCGGCAGATGAACAAATAGCCTGCTCTGCCCCTGGATATCATAGCGGGCTGGCCCCCGCTCGATCGGCGGATGATCCCACATGCAGGGGTTTAGGTTGAATAGGTTATGGACATAGAGCTGCTTCCAGCTATTGTCAGTCCACTGAAAGGAAGGGCCACTGTATCGGACGTAATAGCGGTAATAATATTGATCTGCATCCTTTGCCTCCCACCAGGTCAGGTTATAAAACTCACCCTTGCCTGGGCACTCCTTGGCGTACTTCCAGTCTGTGGCTGTGTAGTGAATATTATTGCGGTAACTCTGATGGCCCAAAATTGCCACTTGAGAATCGAAGACCACATCCTCATCCCGTCTGGCTGCGGTCGGGGCCCAGCACTCCCACCCATCCCGAACCCAGCAATTTGCCTCCTTCTTCCAGCCGACTGTATCCTCAAAGCTCCCTTGAGATTCACTAAAATGGATCCAGTTCCCGGTCGATTGTGCTGACAGTCGCCTGCCGATCAAGGTCATGATGCATCCGGTGAGACTTTCAAGCCGGCCGGGCTGGGGTAAGATGGATGAGATGATGGGTAGAGAGCCGTCCTGTTGAGGGGGCTTTCGGAAAAAGGGGATCATCCACCCTTGAGAGCGAAAAGCTGCCCATCCGCCGGATGGGTTTTCGGCAGCCGCGCGGCTGACAGCGACCCTAAGCAGATCTTGCTTTGGCCAGATGGCAGAAAAAAAAGCCGCTTCTTCCTCCCAGCCGCCACCTGTCTCAATAAGCTGACAATCCTGCTTCTGCCAGGCTGCCTCCCCATTTAGAAGGTAAAGCTCTCCCCCTTCTCCGGCAGCAAGATCAAGGCAATAGCCCCCACTGTTTTCCCGGCAGAGCTGGGTCGGACAATCAGGTTGCGAGATATCAAGACACAGCACCCCCTCTCTCCCTTGGGCCAGACACAGGGTATCTGCCGCAGCCAGCATTCGGCTAACTCCGGCTACGGGATAAGAGCCGACTCGAGATATGGCCGATGGTAAACTAAGATCATAAATTTCAAGCTCTTGTCCTCTCTCACTCGCTAGAAAAAGATGACTGCCTAAGACGGCCACCCGAAGAGGTGCGGCGGCGCTTGCGGCCTTTATCTTAGCCAGCCCTACGGGTCTGTAGACTGCAGTTAGATCAATCAGCCAAAAACCTGCACTCATCGGCGCCAAGGGAGCAGCAGATTCCCACAAGAGCGCGGCTAGAGCCGCACCTTGATTTTCCCACACAGTCAGATCACCATAGTGAATCTCCCCCTCCGCCTGCTCTTCTTCCCTCCAGCGGCTAATCACCCTAGGAGACCGAAGGTTTGAGACATCCAGCAGAGAAATCCCCCCAAGCTTTTCGCTGACCACCAGAAGATCTGCTCCTAGCAAGGCTATCCCCTGAATTGATGAGGAGAAAAGTGCCCCCCCGCTCTCCATCGGCAGATTAATCAGCCCAGGGGCCGCAGGATTAGAAATATCCACCAGGCTCAATTTCCCATCGACTGAACCCAGATAAGCGTACTGCCCTCTGACAGCCAGACACAGGGCCGCAGAAGTCAAACATGAGCCTACGGCCGCCATGTTAGCCTCCTGCACACCAGTTTCTAATAAATATTTGGGATCGAGAATGAAAAATTTTTGACCACCGGCAGCATAGAGATAGTGGTTGTGCCAGATAATCCTCTGAGCATCTTCCAGGGCAAGAGGGCAAATTTTTATCTCGCCGGAGGAATCAGCCTGCGGCCTGTCAAAAGAAGGGAGAAAAATTTCTATTTTCTCACTCTGCTTTGGCCAGCGGGTAAGAGATATGCCGCGGGTGTTTTTTTGACCTAAAAAGAGCAGAAAAACAATCATAATGAGGGAAAAAGAGAAGTTTGCGATCTTCTTTTCAAACCTTGACATAAAATATTCACCTCTCAGGCGTAAAATTTATGTCCTGACTTTGGCTTGAACTACAATGGGCTGTAATCTCTCGGAATAATTCCAAATTAAGGCTTACTTGAGGTGAGAATTACTGACCAAAATTACTAATAAGCCGCCAAACGAAATGAAGAGAAGGAAAGTGGTTGGACCATATCTTGAAGGCCGAAAGGAGGTTATAAAAGTTACAAAATATTTTTACTGCTTACTTTTTTGATATAGGTCCAACCACTTTTTCCAGAATAAGACAGTAAAGAGTTTACATTCTTAGAGATTTTATATCCTTCAGGATAAAAATGCTTTCCGCACCTGAATAACTTCCCTTTCCACCACACTATAGACTTCACGGATGAATTGTGTGCCGCCAAGAAGTAGAGCCGGCATCATGATAAGGCCCATGATGCAGGTCAAGACAGCCAGAATCAATAGCTTGAAGATTAGAAATATTCTCATTTTGGTTGCACCTCCTGCTCTATTGAAAGTGCAATTCGAGTGCCAAGGGAACTGCCCCTTATGAAAACCAGCAAGGATCAACCTCTGGTAAAAAACAGACGAAGAGTGATCATAACCTGGCTGATCAATTTTTGGGCAAGAGCCTGTAGGTGGGGAAATTATACTCGTTTAAGTTAGGTTTTGATTGGCATGAATATTGATAATCACGCCAATGAACATATTTTTATGGTAAATTGAACACAATATTGAAATAAACCATAAATTTTCACCAAAATAGCTAATCAAAAATCATGCCTGGAAAAACCAAACTTGAAGCACTATATACTTTTAGGTGGGGAAATTATGCTTTTGGAAGTGAATATGGGAAAGAGAGCACACTTGCCAGCCCAAAGAGGCTTGTCAGAAGGGGATGTTTATTTTACAATCAGGCAAAAGCGTAAATTCACTACTATCAAGGGGCTTAATTCTGAGCTTTTGCAGGAATTAAGGAAAATGCAAAATAAAGATCCAAAAGTATAGTAATCTTAAGGATCGCTAAATGGTTTTCTCGTTAACAAAATGAACAACGCTCATGGCCATTTTCAGTGAAAAGTTAGCTAAATCCGACATTCCGTCACTTTCGCCAAAAGCGGGAATCGAGGGGTAAAAATTACTCTGATTCCGGCTCCTCACGAATGGTAGGCATGAGCGATGAACAAAATGCGCAAGGAGCAAAGGGAGTGTCATGAGACGAGATTTATTGCTCATTAACCCCTGGATCTACGATTTTGCTGCCTATGATCTTTGGATCAAGCCTCTCGGCCTTCTCTATTTGGCTAGCCTACTGCGGGAAAATGGATATCAGGTTACCTACCTTGACTGTCTGAATATGTCAGATCCTCTCATGCAGGACTATATGGCCAGACATAACATCCATCTGCGTAGAAAGCCGGACGGATCAGGCCAATTTTTCAAAACCTTTTTGGAGAAACCCGATCCAGTGCAAGATATCCCGCGGCGGTATGGCCGATATGGAATCCCCATCGACATTTTCAACCAGCGGCTGCGCCAGGCACCACGGCCTGAGGCGGTACTGATTACTTCGATGATGACCTACTGGTACCCAGGGGTAGTCAAAGCTATTGAATTAGTTCGAGACTACGATCCTCACATCCCTATTCTGCTTGGCGGAAATCTAGTAACTCTCTGTCCCAAGACCGCAAATTCCCTGGGAGCTGACTTCTGTCTGCCCGGAGAGGGCGAGCTGAGCCTGTTGCAAACCCTGCACGAGCTCGGCGGCCTGCCGATCCGCTCCAGGCCAGATCTAGATAATCTCGACAGTCTTCCTTATCCTGCCTTCGACCTCTTGCAGCCGCGGCCAAATTATATCCTGCTACAAACCTCAAGGGGCTGCCCCTTTCGCTGTGTATATTGCGCCTCAGGGATTTTATCTCCGAAATTCCGACGAAGGTCTGTGGCCAATGTTGTCCAGGAAATCGAATTCTGGCGGCGAAAGTATGATATCGGCCATTTCGTTTTTTCTGACGATGCGCTCTGTGTCGGGGCAGAAGATCATCTGATACCCATTCTGCGGGCCACCCAGGACAAGGGATTAGGAGCCCGCTTCTATACCCCTAACGCTATCCATGCCCGAGAAATAAGTGAGGAGTTGGCACACCTGCTTTACCAGACCGGATTTCAAACCCTTCGTCTGGGTTTTGAAACCTCAGATCCTGCTCGCCAGAAACTCACCGGCGGGAAGGTAACCAATGAGCAATTTCAGCAAGCAGTCAAAAATTTGCGCCAGGCAGGTTTTTCCCCTAATCAGATTGGTGTCTATATTCTGGTTGGACTCCCGGGCCAAACCGCCCAGGAGGTGAAAGATTCGATCGACTTTGTCTTTAAAGCCGGTGCCTATCCAATCCTGACTGAATTTTCCCCTATTCCGGGAACTCCCCTATGGCCAAAATGTTTGGAGCACTCTCCCTTTGATCTGTCTAAAGACCCCTTGATGCACAACAATTCGATTCTCCCCTGCCAGAGCCCGCAGCTTTCATGGGAAGATTATCTTGAGCTAAAACTCATAATCCGCACCAGGCTAAGTAGACAAATCCGCTGAAGAGCTCTGTGCCCGTAGCTTTTCTACAATCTCGGAAAGAATCTCCTTGACGTATCCGAATCGGAAGGGTTTTTTGAGGATATACTGGAAGCTCAATTGACCAATAATAGATCGGGCATCCTCTTCGCACGATCCAGTTATGATAACTACCACTGTTCGGGAAGTTAGCTTTCGAATTTCCTGAAGAACGTCTTTCCCACTCAAACCATTAGGAAGCGACAGATCTAAAAATACAATCTCTGGAGAATGAGCCCGAAAAATAGATAAGGCCTCATCTCCATCCTTAGCTAGGTAAACCTCAAACTCAGGATCATCGTCCAGGAAATACTTAAAACCTTCCCGAATTGGCAACTCATCTTCAACTACCAAAAGCTTATACCTCACCTCTACTACTCCTCATCACCTTAGCATCACCTTTTCAGTTCATCACCCATGCAGTTTATTACTCAAGCAGTCTTTTCGCTAAGTGCGTAACATAAGTGGGCAGCGGATCAATTAGGCTATCAATTGTAGCGTGCGGCCCTTAGGTCCCCCAAATTGCGCACTTTGTTAGCGAAAAAACCACCCAACTTCATTACTCATATAACAGTAACAGCTACTACCGACTCATGGAAACAGCTAACAGCCCTTTTCTGCACTCAGCGACGGGGTGAGGTGACCATCATAATCATCTCCCCCCCTGACTCATCCCTGTGGATGGAAACCTCGCTTCCAAAGGCTTTTAAAAGACGAATTCCCAGGGCAAAATCCAGCACTTTCGGATCAGCACTGAGTAGATCCTGAAGCGGCCCATCTATAAGGGCAAGATCAACTATAGCCTCAGGCAGAATATCTTTTATGCAGATCTTTAAACACAATCCCTGCTGATTCTCAATCAGGATCAATACCGGTGATAAGCCAGCCTTTATCCTGCCGAAATAGCGCAGGGTACCAAGCAGAGCCGATCGCAAGCGGGCACTCTCTCCGAGGGACAAGGAGAGATCCACAGATCCTCTTTTTTCAACCTGGATATGGACCTTTGGGGCTTCCAGTTTGATCAAAAATAAAACCTGTTCAATGACCTGCTCCAAAGAGACCAGAGGGAACCTAGACTGGCCAATATTAGAAAGTTCACGAATACTATCCAGCGTCTTAGAGATTTTCAAACACTGCTCAATGATTTTTTCCATGATACCAGCTAGGTTAAACGACTTTAAGCTCTGCTCTCGCCCCTTGGTCATGGAGATTTCCGCATTTAAGCTGATAATGGCCGCACGGTTTCGAATCTCATGAGCCCACTCACGGGTAAGCTGCCCGATCAGCGAAAACCAGCTCTCCTGCCTCTGCACCGCAAGGAGCAACTCCTGCTCTCTGCTCCATATCTGTTGTTCGATGGAGCGAACAAGCTCCAGGCGAAGAATTTCAGACTGACAAGGTTTAACCAGAGGCTGACAGGAGAGATCATCTGGAATAATATTTTCAAGATGATCGAGTTGAGCTGGAAGTACAAGAGCAAAAGTCTTTGCTCGGAGTGAATGTATTTTGGTAAGGGTTAAAAATTCACTAGCCTGATCAATCTGATCAAAGATCACCGCGGCTATATTGCTTTGGCCAGTCAGAAGCTTCTGATATTCTTTAATTTCAGACACAACCTGGAAAAAAAAGTCCTTTTCAAGTTCTGCCAGCCAACAGAGCGCCTCCTTGTCGGGGGTAACGATAACAATGGGATAGCTCAAATAATTGCTTTTCTCACCATGCATATCTCACTGTTCCTTACTCCATCCCCGAACGTCTTCATGCACTCTCAATCCCTGCAAAACAAATCCTGTACTTTTTCGCAACCCAAGATCGAGGGGAGGTGAAAGCTCGCAAAACCCCTTATACAGTCAGCGTCAATCAGATTTCATTTTCCCGGCTGATAATCCCCTTGACGATCTTTTTAAGCTCTTCGATTCTGATAGATTTGCTTAAAAATTCGAAGGCTCCTAAGTACTTGGCCTGATCGTAGTTATTTTTCCCCCCATAGGCAGTAATCACGATGACTTTTACTTCAGGGTGGTTTTGCTCTATGCATTCGAGAAACTCTATACCATCCATCTGTGGCATCTTCAAATCGGTCAGCACCAAATCAAAGGTTTGGGTCTCTAGCTGTTGTAGAGCTATTTTCCCATTTTCGGCTGTGGTTATCTTAAATCCCTCGTCCTCCAGGATATCTCGTAATACATCTCGCATCCCTGTGTCATCATCGACTAATAAGATATGTTTCGGCTCCATAGTGCGATCCTCACGCTATTTGGCAGAAATTACAAAGAATTATGGCAGAACTCAAAAATCCAGAAGGCAAGGCACCACCCTCCTCCCCTTATCTTACCGGCTGGCTTTTCCAGCTTATCAATCCTCTTCCCTTCCCTACTACTGCCGACCATTGTAACTAGACCCTAATAACTATCATATTATTTATTATAATAAAGAGGTAGAGTTATTATATATACATTTATCTTCAAAGTAAAGGATAAATTGCGGACCTCAAGAGCTTATTTCAATTCGGCTTAAAAACCACTGAGCGCTGAGGTGATAATCCCTTCTTAGCTTCAGCTTCTTTCCTGATCTCTCGGATCCGGTCGCGGATGCGAGCGGCCTCCTCAAAATCAAGTCGAGCAGCGGCTTTTTTCATCTGCTGCTCCAGTTTGGCCAGAAATTCTTCTATAGACAGCTCAGGCTCTCCTCCATACGGCATCTGCTCTTCCTGAACCAAAGAAGGCACGGTAGAGTAATCAGCCGCATAGGGAGTTTCTATCAAAGAATCAATAGCCTTGCGTATCGACTCAGGAGTTATGCCATGAGCCCGATTATATTCCATCTGTAATTTTCTTCGCCGCTCGGTTTCATCAATAGCTATCCTCATAGAATTGGTTATCTGATCCGCATACATAATCACCCGACCATTGATATGCCGAGCCGCTCGTCCGGCTGTCTGAATCAAGGAAACCGAAGAGCGCAAAAAACCCTCCTTATCTGCATCGAGAATAGCCACCAGAGAAACCTCGGGAATATCCAGCCCCTCCCGCAAAAGGTTGATGCCAACTAGGACATCAAACCTATCCTGCCGCAGCTCCCGAATCAGGTTGGTCCGCTCGATAGTGTCAATCTCAGAATGCAGATACCTGACCCTGACCCCAAGATCAGTATAATACTCGGTCAGATCCTCAGCCATGCGCTTGGTCAGGGTGGTAACCAGAATTTTGCCTCCATAGGATACGGTTTTTCGGATCTCTTCCAGAAGATCATCCACCTGATTGCTCGCTGGTCTCACTTCAATCTTTGGATCCATCAGACCAGTAGGCCGGATGACCTGTTCCACGACCAGCCCCTGACTGACTGCCAGCTCATATTCAGCCGGCGTGGCTGAAACATAGACTACCTGGTGCACCCTCTGGTTGAATTCCTCAAAGGTTAGAGGACGGTTATCAAAGGCTGAGGGCAGGCGAAAGCCAAAATCGACTAGGCTCTTTTTCCGGGAGTAATCTCCTGCCCACATAGCCCGAAGCTGTGGAATGGTTACATGACTTTCATCGATAATAATCATACTGTCCGCCGGAAGGTAATCCAGCAAGGTGTATGGCGGCTCACCAGCCTGCCTCCCGTCCATATGCCGTGAGTAGTTTTCAATCCCATGACAGTAGCCGATTTCCCGAAGCATCTCAAGGTCAAAATTGGTCCGCTGCTCAAGACGCTGAGCCTCAAGGAGCTTCCCTTCCGCCTTCAGCACTGCTAGCCGCTCTTCTAACTCCCGACTGATGCGCTCAATAGCCAGTTCCATCTTTTCCCTAGGCAGCACGTAGTGGCTGCCAGGATAGATATTGACCGAATCAAGCCGCTGGCTCACCCGGCCACTCATTGGATCAATCAGAGAGATAGTGTCTAGCTCATCACCGAAAAATTCAAGCCGCACCGCGGCCTCTTCCTCATAGCTGGGAAAAATTTCCACCATATCGCCTCGCACTCGAAAAGTGCCTCGATGAAAGTCTAGGTCATTGCGGCTGTATTGCATATTGACCAGAGCCCGCAAAACTTCATTTCTCCGCAGCCGATGCCCTGGCTCCAGCGAAATCCGCATGTGCTGATATTCCTGCGGCGAGCCAAGGCCATAGATGCAGGATACGCTGGCCACGACAATGACATCCCGACGCTCTAGGAGAGAGCGGGTGGCCGAATGCCTCATCTTATCAAGGTTCTCATTAATTGAAGAATCCTTTTCGATGTAGGTGTCTGTCTGGGGAATATAGGCTTCCGGCTGATAGTAATCATAGTAGCTGACAAAATATTCCACTGCATTGTCCGGAAAGAACTTGCGAAATTCAAGATATAACTGAGCAGCCAGAGTCTTGTTGTGAGAGATCACCAGGGTAGGTTTCTGAACCCTTTCAATCAAATTGGCCATGGTAAAGGTCTTGCCTGACCCGGTAACTCCAAGAAGAACCTGATGCCGAACCCCGCGAATGATATTTTCAGTCAGCTCGGCAATCGCTTTCGGCTGATCCCCCTGCGGTTGATACTCAGAAGACAGGGAAAATCGTTTTTCCTGCATTAATCACTCACCCTGTCACAGTATTCAAATTATGATATTTTACCCCCAAACTAGCTCATAGAAATAAGCTAATTTTCTACTATGGCAATATTCTTTGCTCCTTACTCAGTATAAAATTATAGCACAATGGCCAGATAAGAGAAATCAGATTCCCTTCCCTTAGTGGTATCTTCACTAACAAAGTGCGCAAGCTGGGCAGGCACAAGGCCCGCGAGCTACAATTGATAGCGTAGTTGATCCGCTGAGTATTTGTGTTATGCACACTTAGCGAAAGAACCACTTAGCAGGGCAATTGCATCATACATAATAGATTAAATTGATTAACCAATAATATCAAGATATTAAAAAATTATATTAGTTATAATAAATTATACTAATTATGGTTAATCTATATAAATATCTGATATCTTTGGATATCGTTTTTGGATATCAGTAGATTTTCCCGAGATTCTCACGCGCTTGCCTTGCTGCCCTTAAAGTCAAGGGTTTGATTATTCAAGCCCAACTCGAGGCGAGCCCTCAGATTCCATATCCTTAAAGTCAAAAGATGGGGAATCATACTTTGGCTGACAGTAGCCTATTCTTAAGATTTCATCCAGTTTCTCGCTCAATATCTGTTCAAACATTTTCGCCAAAATCAAATCTTCCTCTTGCATATTCTTATGAACATCGACGAGCACTTGAGACATTTTTTCTCCTCCGCTGGAAAATTATTTAGCCCATATGAAAGTTTAGCCCATATGAAAGACAAAACCAGAAGATCCCAAACCCATGAGTAAGCGACCAACCACAATAAGTTATAACATCATGAGTTATAACATCCTGGCCAGGATAATTTTATTTCACTTGTCCATTGCTACGCCATTATGTCAAGTTATAAACCGTTATGGTCGGACACTTAAGGCTTGCGGTAATCCGCTAATATTTTGTCTGCTTCCTCTGCTTGTATTTCGATTGCAAAGTGTGTACCAGGCATATTTTCTTTTGAAAATAATGTGAAGACAAGGCTATTTGAGTCGATCAGCTTTTTGAGTAGTGTCATATTTTACTGTCCGCAATCTAGTTGAGCTTGAGCTGTTCAACTTCGATTTCTTCACCAATGAAAATCTTACATAGTGCCGAAGAAAAAATAGGGGCTAGCATTTTTCAAAAATAATCTGGCAGGCTATTCGATTTATATCCGCGACGAGTAGAAGTTTTCTATCTAAGGAGAATTCTGCTGTTTGTTATTAAGACAGTTGCTGTATACAAAATGAACATAGATCGAGAACAAATTTATTGCATTGCGTGGTTATTTGTGGCATACTGATAAATTATGAAAAGGCGAACAATCATCCTGGCTAATAATGAAGTTGAATCTTTAAAAAACCTTAAAGTCGTTCTTGAAAATCAGGGCTATCACGTTCTCCAAGCTAATGACGGTCAGGAGGCTATCGACCTCCATGAGCAGGAAAAGCCTGATCTGGTTATTCTGGATCTTTCCCTGCCGAAAATTTCTGGCATTGAGGCCCTGCGGATCATCAAAAAGAGAACACCCCGCCTGCCGGTAATGGTGGTTGCTAACCATGTTTCGACCAACTCCGCTATTGAAACCATGAAGCTTGGAGCCTACGACTACATTACCCAGCCTTTCGAGATTCCCAAGATGCTGGACATTATCAACACTGCCTTGGCTATGGACAGTGAGGCTGAGAGGCGGATTGCGATCAATCCTGGCACCTTCGCTCACGCCTCCTTTGAAGCCGACACCATCATCGGCAATAGCCGAGAGATGCTCGAAATCTATAAAATGATCGGCCAAGTAGCCCAAAGTGACGCTCCGGTCCTAATCCAGGGAGAGAGCGGCACAGGGAAGGAATTGATCGCCCGGGCCATCTACCATCATAGCCTGAGGAGCAACAAGCAGTTTTTGGCTATAAACTGCGCGGCCATTCCAGAGCAGCTGCTGGAAAGTGAGCTCTTCGGCCATGAAAAGGGCTCCTTTACTGGGGCTCTGAACAGGAAAGTGGGGAAATTCGAGCAATGCAACGGTGGAACAATCTTTCTTGACGAAATCGGCGATATGGCCCTCTCTGCCCAAAGCAAGGTCCTGCGGGTTCTACAGGATCAGGTTTTTGAGCGGGTCGGTGGGCATGAAAGTATTAAGGTCGACGTCCGAGTCATCGCCGCCACTAACAAAAGCCTTGTTCAAGCCGTTAAGGAAGGGACCTTCAGGGTTGATCTTTTCTATCGACTCAAGGTTATCTCTTTTTACTTGCCACCCTTGAGAGAGCGGCCTGAAGATATCGCTCTTCTAGCAGATTATTTCCTGCTGAAGTACCGACATAAACTCAAAAAAGAAATCAATGGCATTGCTCATTCCACTATGATGCTGCTGACCCAATATCACTGGCCAGGAAACATCCGAGAGCTTGAAAACGTGATCCAGTCAGCCATCGTTCTCTGCAAGGGTGATGTGATCTTGCCTGAGCATCTTCCGATTGGTGAGATGATGGAAAAGAAGAAACATCCAACCGTTTGCATCGATCAGGGAGATGACTATACAAAAATGTTTGAGGATATGCTGACGCCGAGCATTGATCGGCTAATCGATCAGGGTGCGGAGGATATCGCCACCCGGCTGACCGATGGCCTTGAGCGAGCGATGATCAAACGTACCCTGGAGAGGGTTAACAATAACCAGGTCAAGGCCTCTAAGCTGCTTGGCATAAGTCGCAACACCCTGCGGAGCAAGATCGAAAAGTTTGGCCTATAGGCTCCACACAAAGCAAGCGCTCCTCCACTTCGGGCTGAGGCTAGTGCGAAGCAGAGCGAAAGATATACAATTGTCTGACGCCCCTCTTGATATATAAAGAGTTAGTTTGAATCTTAGTTTTTTTAAAAATTGTTTATTTTCAATTACTTATATTTACGATAAACTCTAATTTATACCATCGAGATAAGTTATATCATCTGGCTGAGGCCTCTAGGCTAAACGCCTGGCATGTGCTGATTAAACTATATCAGCTCATTCCCATCAGGCCACCAGCCGACAGCCGTACGAATGGCTGAGAGAGCTACCTCAAGCTCTTTCACAGAAGGCTCACGGGTAGTCAAAAGCTGCATTTTGGAAACAGGCGCGGCGAGAAACCTAAGCCAGGTGCCTGATTTTTTTCTCGAGAAAATGGACAAAAGCTCATAGGCCAGCCCTAGGATCAGAAAGAATAAAATGCACACTCCCAGCGTAGAACCCAAATGGTTAACCAAGAACTGATAGGCGAAATCTGGAATGAGCAATTCCAACAAGATGAAAAAAGTGGCCAGGGTTGTCCCGCACCGGAAGGCAAACCGGCTGGAGCGCAAAGCCGCGGGCAAGGTCAGACTATCTCCAGCCAGAAAGGTATTGATGACCTTATGTTCAGCACCATGATATTTCAGACTCTGATCTCCGAGCACTAAAGAGAAAAATAACCTGATTAGCACCATAAGGAGCAGGATGAAGATTACTGTCCGCAGCAGGGGAGCGAGATTATCTATCAGGGGAAGTACAAAGTATGAGGTCGTAATATAAAGCGCCACAAATAGAAGAGTGCCAATCAGTCGCCTTCCTCTTTGCAAGTCAACCAGTCCCTCCTTTGATAACCTGACCAGGTTCTTTCGGGCCAGAAAAAATACCAAAAAGAGCTGGCGGAAAACCATCAGGGAACGAAGGAAAGGTATCCTGTAGAGAGCCGAGCGGCTGGATATATCCTGGGAAAAAACGGCAATCTCACCATTTTTTAGCCTGGTAGCGAAAGATATTCTCGACCCATAGAGAATTCCCACGCCAAAGCGGGAAGAAACTCCGCCAATTCTTGTTTTCTTGCTTGCCAATTATGATTCCTGTACGATGGCTTGTCTGTGATCCTTAAGACTCTCTCCAACCAAACCACAATGCAATAGGATACTAAATTATACCTTCTCTTCTGATAAAGTCAAAACCAATTTTCCATGAAAGATATTCCCCATCTTTGATGAATTACCTCGGAGATTTACACCTAACTCTCCTAAATCTCCACACTTTTCTTATAAAAGACTCTCTTATAGAAGCCTCACATACTCTCCCCCCTATGATCTTCCAAGACAAACTCCTGAGAATTGTTAAAACCCAGCAACAATGGTATGATGGTGCATTTAGAGAAATTGAGAGTGGTTCTTTCGCTAAGTGCGTAACCCAAGTGCGCAGCGGATCAATGTAGGCTATCAATTGTAGCTCGCGGCCCTTTGTGCCCGCCCCCAGCCTGCGCACTTTATTAGCGAAAAGACCATAGAGAACATAAGTGGAAGAAATTTTTAGTCGAAACATCCAAAAACCTTCTACCCCCAGGAGTATTTGATACTACAATGAGCAGCAGACTACGGTCAGTTTGGGGCTGGGGCAAGCGAAAATTTAGGCGCATATTGAATAGCCTCAAATATAATTGGGATTTTTTCAAGCGTACCAAGATCTACCGAATAAGCGCCGTAGAATTACCTACCCGGCTGATCCTCTGCTCCCTGATCCTTTGCTTTATCCTTGGGGGCGTGGCTGCCGGGTTAGTTACGGCCTATCTTGCCAAACTCCCTCAGCTTGAGTGGCTGGAAGATTATTTTCCCCCGGTCTCCACTCTGATTTATTCTCATGATGACCAGCTAATCGGTCAGCTTTATCAGCAACAGCGGATATTTATCCCTCTGTCTGAGATACCGCAGGAGCTTATTAAGGCATTTTTGGCTGTGGAGGATGAGGATTTTTACTCTCATCATGGGATCGACTTTACAGCTATCTTGCGGGCATTTTATGTTAATTTCAGGGCGGGAAAGATTAAAGAGGGAGGAAGCACTATCACCCAGCAGTTAGCTAAGGTCCTGTTTCTGACCCCTGAGCGAAGCCTGTCCCGCAAGATCAAAGAGGCCATTTTGGCCATTCAGATCGAGCAGCGCTATACCAAGAATGAGATTCTGGAGCTGTATCTAAATCAGATCTATCTGGGAAACGGCGCCTATGGAGTGGAGGCAGCAGCCAGGGCTATTTTCGGCAAAAGCGTCAGGGAGTTGACTCTGCCCGAGTGCGCTATGATCGCTGGATTGGCTGGCTCACCAGGCCGCTATTCTCCTTTCGCTGATTTTTATCTGGCTCTTGAGAGGAGAAATCATGTTCTGCAGAGGATGCTAGAGGCTGAGTATATCTCCAAGGAGCAGTTTCGCTCTGCTATCTCCTCCCCTTTGCGCCTTCCCTCAAAGCAAAAAGAAGAGCTGGCTTCATATTTTATCGAATATGTGCGCCAGTACATTGAAGAAAAATACGGAGCTAATCTACTCTATCGTAGTGGGCTCCATGTCTATACCACCCTGGATGCTGAAATGCAGAGGGCGGCTGAGCAGGCCGCAGCTGCAGGGCTTGAAGCTATTGATTTGCGCAGGGAAGCAAGCGGCCTGCAAAGGCGGGGTGCCCGCTCAGTTGAGGCTGCTCTTGTGGCCATTGATCCGAGGAGCGGCTTTGTGAAGAGCATGGTTGGGGGACGGGATTTTTTTCGAAGCAAATTTAATCGGGCCACTCAGGCAAGGCGTCAGCCAGGCTCAGCCATAAAGCCGATTATCTACACAGCAGCCATTGAGAGGGGATTTACCGCCGCAGATATTATTATCGACTCTCCCTTTATCCTGAAGAGAAGTGGTGGAGAGGTCTGGAAGCCGGAAAACTTCACCAGGCGGTTTTACGGTCCAACTACCTTGCGCACCGCTCTTGAAAAGTCGCGAAACGTTGTAACCGTAAAGCTGGCTAATGCCTTGGGAATCGATGTGATCATCTCAACCATGCGCGCTATGGGTATTACTAGCCCCATCCCCCCTGTACTGTCCATAGCCTTGGGAAGCTGTGAGCTGTCCCTGCTTGAGTTGACCTCAGCCTATGGCGTTCTAGCCAATGGCGGCATTCGAGTAGAGCCGCTATTCATCCGCCGGGTGACTGACCAGCGGGGAAGAGTGCTGGAGGAGAATATTCCCCGAAAAAATAGAGCTATATCACCTCAGACTGCCTATATCATAACTAGCATACTGCAAGGGGCGATTCAGCGAGGAACAGGATGGCCAGCCAGGGTATTGCCTTATCCGCTGGCCGGAAAGACCGGAACCACAGACCGGGCTACCGATGCCTGGTTTATCGGCTACTCCCCTGATCTTGTGGCTGGAGTCTGGGTAGGGCTAGACAATAACCAGAGCCTGGGACCAAATGAAACTGGGGCTCAAGCTGCCTGCCCAATTTGGGTAAAATTCATGGGCCGGGCTCTAAACAGACAAGCCAAGAGCTCAAAGTTTGAGATTCCGGACGGATTATCGTTCGTCTTTATTGATCCTGAAACCGGTCTGCTGGCGCCAGATGATTTGCCCAACAAATTCCTCGAGGTATTCAAAAAAGGGACCGAGCCGAAAAAATACAGCCCAGCTAAAAAGAAGATCAAGATTCAAGAGAATGACTTTTACCTAAACTTTATTGATTAACCCCAAGGTCTTCATGGGGGATAAGGTTTCATGGGGGATAGAGAAACTTTGTGGTTCAACAGTGAGGGCAAGAGCGGCTTGGTGAAAAGGACTGTGAGAGATTATGGGTCTTTAATAAAGATCTCACTACCGGACAAATTTTTAGAAATAGGTTAAGAATGGATGAGCTGCCACTCATGGTATACTTTAAGTAATTGAAATAAAAAAGAGTATCCCATGAGTGGCAATATGAAAACGTATCAAGCTATTCGCGATGCCCTAAGGCATCTGTATCCAAAAGAGTCGCAAGGCAATATTGCCAGGAGATTGAACGTATTGGCAGCCCTCATCAATGGGATTGTGCGGTAGCACAGGCGGCTCGCCTGTGAGGAGTAAGAGAGTGAATCTGCCCCAGATAGCAAAGTGAAGACGCGAAGATGCGAAGACGCGGGGAAAAAGAGATTAAGATTTTCGACGGCAATAAGCCAGAGAGCCACATTAAGCAGTTCTATCGCTGGATTACCAATGAAAGGGTAGAGGCCAAGCTGTACTTTTTGCCCTTTGTCACTACCCTGCTGACAGCCCTTGCTCAGACTACCCTGTTTGTGGTGGTAGATGGCAGTTATGTAGGCAGAAGGTATGTTACCCTCATGGCCAATGTGGTCTACAAAAGAAGAGCCTTGCCGATTGTCTGGATTGTGGTCAAGGGGAAGAAAGGTCACTTGTGAGAGAGGAGATTCACCTGCAGCTGATCGAACAACTCCACCAGATTATCCCTGCTGGAGCACAGATAGTCTTTCTGGGAGATGGGGAGTTTTATGGCCTTAGGCTTTTGGATACGATAAGCGGTTATGGATGGCAGTATATATGCCGCACTGCTAAGAGCAGTGTCCTCTTTAGGGGAGAGGAAAAGTTCTCCTTTGGAGATATTTTTCTTCCCCAAGGACAAAAACCCGTGAGTCTGCCTGCTGTCTTTTTCACTAACCAAGCCTATGGTCCTCCTCATGCTATCCTCTGGTGGGAGAAGAGATACAAAGAGCCCATCTGTCTGATCACCAATGTTGAATCGACACAAGATGCCTGCAGCTGGTATGGAAAAAGATTTCGGATTGAGACCTTTTTCTCTGACCAAAAGAGTAGAGGATTCTGTCTGCATAAAAGCCATATCTCTGACCCTAAAAGACTCTCTCGGCTGATGGTCGCAGCCTGCTTAGCCTATATCTGGATTATCTTTCTTGGCGTTCAGGCCCTAGCCAAAAGGCTCAATACATTTATCCATCGCAATGACAGGCGAGCCGCCTGTGCTACTGAACGCTGTGATTTGAGTCTCTTTCAACTTGGCTTACGCCTACTTGATTACTTGTTGAATTACGAATTACCTATCCCTGTCCTATTTTATTATCCCTTTGAGGCTCGGTTATGAAAATGTGTCCGGTAGTGAGAAAATTTTATCTCTTAATTTTTTACGCTCTTATATATCAGACACCATAAGCCCTATATCAGAATAACCATAAACCCTCGAATGGGCTTACCTCTTATTAGGGTTATGTCTCTCAATGGTAGCTAATAAATAAGAGCGATTTTTAAATAATTTTTTTGCTAACACTGGTTCAGTGCAGATTGAGAAGAGAATGGTTTCGGAGAAAAAATCCGATGGTAGATTAGTATTGTTTAGTACAAGTTGATAGCAAAAAATTTTAGTTTAATATAAATTTAAATTAATCTACCAAGGGAGACAGGGGAGGGAGTGATTATTATGGGGACAGCTAGAAAGATGGCCCAGCGCGTTAGGATAAATATAGATGAATTATTGGACTTGCTTGCTCGATGCGCAATCAGAGAGTGGGAAATATTCTATTACTATACGGTGTTAGGCCCTTATTTGCAAGATATTGGAGGAGTGCGACTACAGAGCATCATTGAGAGGGCCAGGATGGAGGATTGCAGTCATTTTGAGCGGTTAGTATCATTCATTTTCGAGATGGGGGGAGTAATCCCGGTTGATTTTCGGCGATTTCCTGCTCCTTTGGCTAGCTTCCTGCTGCCCTCATCCTGCTGGGGCGAGGATCAGTCGCCGGATGAGCGGGCGATCTTGCAAGCGCTCTGTGGGGCTGAAAAGTATGCTCTACAGTCCTACCTAGATATCCATCGCCTGACCGAAGGGAAGGATGCGCATACCGCTAGCTTGATTTCTTCTCTCCTTGAGGATGAGATAAGGCATCGCCGCCAATTGCTAGCCTTTTTGACTACCGAGGCTAGATATTTAGGTAGGGATTTGCAGGTGGCAGACGTGAACTATTCTCCTTCGGTACTCAATCAGGCTATTTCTGATCTGAGAACGGTTGAGATTTTTAAGGTAGGCACATGAAGCTTTTAAGGCAGGCAGATGAAGCGGCGATCTTGAATCGTCAGGATGAAGATTTTTTTTATCGCCTCTCCTGAGGGAGAAAAACTGGTTGGGCCGGTAACTCCGGCAAAATCACGAATCTCAGAAAGGGCCTGGCGAAGACCACCTTTAGTTAATCTCTCGGACAAGAGAGCCAAGAGGAGGATATTGGCGGTATCATAAGCTTGGGCAGCGAGAATATCTGGCATCTGGCCATATTTTCTCCGATATTTTTTAATAAATTCCTGAACGAGGGGGTCTTGACTTTCTTTGAAGAATCCAGCAGTAAATATGGCCCCCTCAACAGATTCTCCGGCCTGCGAGATTACCTTTTCCGAATACCAGCCATCGCATCCAAGTAGTTGAATGGCTCGGCTTTTTTCGGCCTGCTCCGCCGCCGCGTCGACAGCCTCTGCTGCTGGTGGTGGTTGGCTGGCTGTTTCGCCATCATAGCCTTTCATCTCCCCTGCCGCTGTTTCGGTCTGCTCCGCACCCTGCTGCTTGGGCGATGTTTCCTCCTCCTCAGGGGCATAGAATGAGATCTGAGGGGCGATGAGAATTATCTCCTCTGGATAGCCTGGGATGAAAAGTCCCTCGGGGTGGATCCTGTTGATCCGCTCTAGTTGAGGGCGAAAGTCTGTCTCTCCCTCCTGGTATGATTCGACGATCTCGACTGTGGCACCAAGAGATTGGACCTCACGGGAGAAGATATGCATTAATTCGACTCCGTAGGGATTCTGGGGATGAAAAATGCCAAATCGCTTCAATTGAAGGGTATTGACTGCATAGCGAGCTATTGCCTTGCCTTGCTGCTGGTTGGTTAAACAATTGCGAAAGAAATAGGGGCTGCTTTCAGCAATACCGCTTCCGGCCGCGGTTGGCGTGATGGTACAGACCTTGAGCTCATCAATTACAGGGGACAGGGCATAGGCCTCGGCACTGAGCAGAGGACCAATAATGGCCGCAACCTGTTCTTTTTCAACTAGGATTCTAGCCCCATTTTTGGCATACTCGGGATTTCCCCTAGAATCCATTAATACTAGTTGGATATTGGTGTGATTGTGGAGGTTATATTCTTCAACTGCTAGCTTAATTCCCTTGAGTATCTTATCGCCATAGGCCGCAAAATCACCAGAGGTAGGAACAATGCAGCCTATTTTGCTGCTGCCGACCACAAGTTTCTTCTCAATCTCCTCAAGCTCATGGCTGACCATCTGCTCGCTGGGATGGCCGGGAAAACTGGTTAGAAATTGCTCGAAGACCTGCTTGGCAGCAGACAGATGGTGCTGTTTTTTAAAGAGTTGTCCCAATTGGATCAGAGCAAGGTCAGCGGGATAGTGCTGTGCCCATTTTTTAACCAGGGCTTGAAGATCGTGGTGAGTAAGCTGATTGTGGATAAGGGTGGCGATCTGCTCTTCGGCTTGAGCTATCTCTTGGGGAGCTTGGGCGTATTGACGGGCTTTCAGCAGATTGTCAATAGCTTCCAGAGGTTGTTGGAGTATCAGATTGGCCTGAGCCAATGATTGGTAAATCTTAGTCCGGTTTGCTTCTCCAAACTTTGTGCTAAGCAGGCTATTGAGCTGAAGTTTGGCCTGCTCGGGTTCTTTTTTTAAGTGTATCTGGCATAGGCTGAGCTGGTAGAGGATTCTTGGGTCCTCCTTCTTTTGCGGATCGACTACCTTGAGAAGCTCATATTCACCGAAAGCCTGGTGGTATTCCCCCAGGGCAAAGTAGGAATCAGCAAGGAGCCCGATCGCTTCGGCCTCCCTGGTAGGAGGGGGAGATGAGCTTAGATATGTTTGAACCAAGGGGATAGCCTCTGAGTAGCGTTGAAGATGGAAAAGGCAAATAGCAACTTCAAGTTTGGCCTCCTGAACAGCAGAGGTGGCTTGAGGATACTGCGTGATGAGCTTATCGAAGTAAAACATGGCCCTTTGATACTGCTCGTTGAGCTGATAAATCTTGCCGAGCTGAAAAATGGCCTCAGGAGCCAGGGGATGCTGCGGATCCTGGATGAGAAAATCAGTGTAGAGTTGAGCGGCTCGCTCATATTTCCCCTGGTCGTAGAGCTGATTGGCCAGAGTGTAGCTGTTGAGAGATAAATTCTTCGGTCCACAGCCCCAAAGGAGAAAATAGAGCCCCAAGGTGCAAAGACCTACTCTCAGAAGCCGATGGGAAGATGTACAGATCATAACCTTGAAACGCACCTCTCGCGAGCACAATGATTTGCTCACCTATATAGAGCAGCACGGGAAAACGCTTCGGTGATGGATGGGAAAGAAGCATTGTCCCTGCACGCTATTGTTTTAAAGAATTTCACTACCTGACACTTTTATCGTCATTACCGCGAAAAGTGGTAATCCATGTATAATTGCAGCAACCATCTGTCTTCCCGCCTCTACGTGGGCGGGACATGAAATGCGTCTGCACTTACAGTGCATATAAAAAACAGGAACATAAAATGTGTCGGTAGTAAGTTAAGGAATATGGGCTATGATAAAGCAAAAGGAAAGAGTTGTCAAATTTCGAAAAGAAACTTTTTTATAGCCAATCAGGCGAGCCTGGAGGAGCACAGACTCGCCTTGAGATGGCTTTAATATAGGCTTGAATGAGAGCTATAGGCTTGAACGAGAGCAGCCTTTTGACTGTCCCTTTTTTATTTCTGATTTTCTGCCTCTTTGAAGAGACGGATTTCAAGCTCTCTGATGATCTTTTCATTGAATAGCGTACGATCCCCATTCATGAGAAGAATTACTCCTAGGCCATCTTCGGGCCGGAAAAACATCTCAGCACCAACTCCCATATCGGCCCCGTTGTGTCCGAGAAGCTTCCAGCCAGAGAGCTTTTTATAGTACCAAAGTATCCCTTGCTGAGGATCAACCGCAGGATTTTGCACTCTTCTCATCTCCTCAACGGTTTCTCGGTTGAGGATTCTTACCCCTTCAAGCTGGCCATAGTTAATGAACATGAGCAGAAAGCGGGCCAATTGAGGAGCGCTTGTCTTCAGCAGCCCATCGGGATAGTCTGGATAGGCATAGAGACCATAAGGGTAATAGCGGCGGCGAAGTCGATCGTAGCCATAGGGCATAGCAATGTGAGAGTGATCCAGGTCAGCAAGCCGCCAGGAGGTCTCTTTCATTCCAAGGGGCTGGAAGATTTTCTGCTGGCAGTAGAGATCAAATGGTAGGCCGGTGGTTACCTCGACCAGATAAGCGGCCAGGGTAGCTCCGATATTTGAGTAGTGAAAGGCTGAGCCGGGTGATTCGGCATAGAAGTTAAGGACAGGATTGTAGTGTCGCCCCCCTGGGGTGAGATAGTCTTTGAGGAACTCCCCCAGGCCGATTGGTGAATCCCGATCCCAGACATAAGCCGAATCCATAGTCTTTCCCTGATCCCGAATGGTTGCGGTATGAGTCAATAGCATACGGGGGGTAATCGACTGATTTGGAGCAAAAGGATTTTTGACTTTAAATGGTAGGTAGGTATTGATGTCCTGATCGAGGTCAAAGGCGCCCTCCTCCCAGGCTTTCATTGCTGCTACGGCCAGGACGGTCTTTGAGACGCTGGCGATTTGAAACAGGGTCTGGCTGCTAGCTGGCTGTATGCCAACTCGGGACCAGCCATAGGCCCTGCTCCAGACAATTTTGCCTCCCTTGACGATAGCTGCTGAAAGAGCGGGGATATTGGCCCGATCAAGACTTTTTTTGATGAAAGAATCAAGATCGGTCTCATCTGTTGTCGAAACTTGGCTCAAAGCCGCTGCCGATTCAACCGATTCTGCTGTCACCTGCTGTTGGCCAGACTCATGAAGTTCCGCAAGGGGCTCAGCAAGGGCAATGTTTCCATCCCACTGGCCATTCAAGATCAATCTCTGCCCAACCATAATAACCATAATCAACAAGAAAAGCACTACCGTAGCCACAACCATCCACTTGCCCATTCCTTCTGACATACCTACACTACCTCCTTCTATGTACTCTAAGGGTGCAACAGAAAATGAACAACAACAAGTGAAGGAAAGGAAAAACCTCTCCTTAAGCGACCAACCATAATGAGTTATAACCTCCTGGCCAGGAGAATTACTTCACTTGTCCAGGGCTGCGTCATTATGTCGAGTTATAAACCTTTGTGGCCAGGCACTTATGTCCAGGGGGCAACCGCGTCGCCGTGTCTTCGTATCGCCGTGTTTTCGTATCGCCGTGTCTCCATATCGCCTTGTCGCCTTCGGGCACTTATGTCCAGGGGGGCAACGTTTATAAGGCAAGATGCTGAAATTTTACTTGAGTTACCGGTTAGGGGCGATTTTATCCGACTTTGATGGCCCAGGTCAAGTGATTTCCTCTAGATGCATAACTGGATGTATAAAGGCATCCTGGCAATGATTGTGAAAGGAACTTCATTGAGCTCCTCAGATTAGGTATGGTAAATTTAGGTCAGGATATTTTGTCTAGATTAATAAAAACTATACTTTTGCACTTTTGAGCGACTAATTGCCTGTTTTGAGTAAAAGCATAGGATGGGTAAGGTGTGTCCAATA
>JAILZY010000044.1 GCA_023512255.1 bacterium
AACTTTCTTCTCTCTTTATTTTCTCTCCTCCCCTTTATATTTTCAACATTATTTTTTCAACATGGGGAACATCTGATTCATTAGAGGATAACGGAGCTACCACCCGCCACCGCTTATCTTTGCTCAATGGCCTCGTTTCCATAATCACAACCTGATCGCCTACCTTATACCTGTTTTCTTCATCATGCGCTTTGTATCGCTTTCTTCTCTGGATAACCTTTTTATACTTAGGATGAATGATCGTTCTTTTAACCTCTACGACCACCGTCTTATCCATTTTATCACTAACTACAGTCCCGATTCTTTTTTTCCTTTGTCCCCTACTGTTCATGAACCTATTCCCCTGCCCCCTGTTTCTTCCTCTCGGCCAGCCTCTCCCGGTATACCGTCAATACTCGAGCAATATCCTTCCTGACCTGACGAATCCTCATGAAATTTTCTACTTGCCCGGAAGCGGCCCGAAATCGTAATTTGAAAAGCTCCTCACGCAAATCAGCCTCTTTTTGTCCTAATTCTTCATCACTGTAGTCTCTTAACTCTTTTGCTTTCATAGTCTTAAAAACCTATCTGGCTACAAACCTTGTTCTTATTGGTAACTTATGGGCAGCTAATCTCATGGCCTCACGGGCTACCTCAGGGGAGACTCCCTCCATTTCATAGAGAATCTTCCCAGGCTTTACCACCGCCACCCAAAACTCCGGCGCACCTTTTCCCTTTCCCATCCTTGTCTCAGCAGGTTTCTTACTTACCGGCTTGCTGGGGAAAATGTTGATCCAAACCTTTCCCCCTCTCTTGACATAACGGGTAATGGCAATTCGAGCCGCCTCTATCTGCCTGTTAGTAATCCAGCCCGGCTCCAAAGCCTTTAAACCATAATCTCCAAAGGTCAACCGTGAGCCACGATAAGCTTTCCCGGTCATTCTACCCCTTTGAACTTTCCGGTACTTCACCTTATTCGGCATTAACATGATATCTTACTCCGCTTCTTTTCTCAAACGTTGTAGGTAACACTCTCTAACTGCTCTTTCGATGGCTGCTCCTTTGACAAAACCTCACCCTTAAAAACCCACACCTTTACTCCAATAACCCCATAGGTAGTTCTAGCTATGGCCATGCCATAATCAATATCAGCACGCAAGGTGTGAAGCGGAACCCTTCCTTCCCGATACCACTCACGCCGAGCCATCTCAGCTCCCCCTAGCCTTCCCGCACAGGAAATCCGAATCCCTTCAGCCCCAAAACGCAAGGCCGCCGTCACCCTCTTCTTCATCGCCCTTCGGAAAGCAACCCTTCGCTCTAGTTGCATAGCCACATTTTCAGCTATCAGCTGAGCATCAATCTCCGCCTTCCGAATCTCATGAATGTTGATCGAAACCTGCTTGTGCGTAAGAGCCTGAATTTCATCTTTTAATTTATCAACCTCTGTCCCTTTCTTCCCAATAATAATCCCAGGTCGCGCCGTATGAATGTTGATTCTTACCTTATCAGATGCTCTCTCGATTTCAACCCGTGAAACTCCAGCATTTTTTAGCTTTTCTTTCACAAAGGCCCTGATGCGCAAATCCTCAAGCAAATTCTTCCGATATTCCTTCCTCGAATACCATTTCGATTCCCAGGTCTTGGTAAAACCTAATCTAAATCCAATAGGGTGTACTTTTTGTCCCAATACCTATCCTCCTACAATCTCTCTTCCAATACGATCGAAATATGACTCGTTCTCTTTCTGATCCGAAATGCCCGACCACGAGCCCTCGGTTGAAATCGCTTAAGAGTCGGCCCTTGATTAGCGCTAATTTCAGAGATATATAATTTATCGACGTCTTTGATCTCGCCGTTCTGCTTGGCATTGGCTATGGCTGACCGCAACACCTTCTCAACCAACCTAGAGGCTGCCCTCGGCGTAAACTTCAGGATGTTAATAGCCTCATCCAAATTCTTCCCCCGAATAAGATCAACCACCAACTTAGCCTTCCGTGAGGTCGTAGGTAAATATTTAGACACCGCTTTTACTTTCATTTTTCTACTTTACCCTAGTTGATTTTTCGCTCTTAGACCCGTGCCCTCGAAACGTCCTAGTAGGGGCAAATTCGCCTAACTTATGACCAACCATATTCTCCGTGATATATATTGGAATAAACTTTCGGCCATTGTGTACAGCTATGGTATGACCGACCATCTCAGGGAAAATAGTTGAATTCCGCGCCCAGGTTTTAATAACCTTCTTCTCCAAGGCCTTATTCATCTTTTCAACCTTTTCCCAAAGATTATGATCAATATAGGGCCCTTTTTTCACCGACCGCGCCACGATATCCTCCTATTTCCCCTTTCTACTCTTGATAATATACTTAGCAGTTAGCTTATTCTTCCTGGTCTTAAATCCCTTGGTAGGTTTACCCCACGGAGTACAAGGATGCCTTCCTCCTGAAGATTTACCCTCACCACCACCCATAGGATGATCAATAGGATTCATGGCTACTCCCCGAACCTTACTTCTCCTGCCAAGCCAGGCTGATCGGCCAGCCTTACCAAGAGAGATATTCTCATGATCCATATTTCCAACCTGGCCGATAGTCGCCAGACAATCTAAATGGATAAGCCTCACCTCTCCAGAGGCCAAGCGCACATGACCATAACTGCCCTCTTTAGCCAGAAGCTGAGCACTAGCTCCAGCACTACGAGCTAGTTGCCCCCCCTTGCCCTTCTTCAACTCAATATTATGAATAATACTTCCGACTGGAATGTTCCTCAAAGGAAGTGCATTACCCACCTGAATCTCAGCCTCTGGACCCGACATCACCTGAGCCCCAACAGTCAGTGTATTCGGAGCCAAAATATACCGTTTTTCACCATCGGCATAATGCAATAAGGCAATTCGAGCACTCCGATTAGGATCATACTCAATACTGACCACCTTGGCCGGAATCGAAAATTTATCCCTCTTAAAATCAATAACCCGATACCGTCTTTTATGACCGCCACCTCGATGTCGAGAGGTCAGCCGACCAACATTATTCCGACCACCAGTTTTGGTTATTTTGCGCAAAAGCGATTTCTCAGGCTCTTCCCTGGTAATCTCTTCAAACGTGGATACAGTCTGGGTTCTTAAACTCGGCGTAACTGGCTTATAACTCTTTATCCCCATAACAATCCTTTGCCTTGACTATCCTTACTTAAAGTCTTAAGGACCTTCCAAAAGCTCAATGGTTTCCCCTTTGGCTAAAGTAACAATTGCCTTTTTCCGATCCGGTCTCCTGCCCTGATGAACCCCAAGCCGCTTTTTTTTGCCAAGAAGATTAATAACCGCTACCTTCTCTACCTTAACGTTAAAAATATCCTCAACCGCCTGCTTGATCTCAATCTTATTAGCCAGCTTGTCAACCTCAAAAGAAACCTTATTGAACAGCTTCTTTTGAAAAGTGCTCTTCTCCGTTACCATGGGCCGTTTAATGATTTCATATGCAGACTTCATGGGCTCAATTTCTCCTCAACCTTCTTTGCTGCTGACTTGAGCATGATCAATTTCTTATATAAGAGGATATCATATACATTCAGCCCCTCAGTGTCAATCACCTTTACATTCGAAAGATTCCTAGCCGCTAATCTCAAATTCGCGTGCTGCTCACCATCGAGAACCAATAAGGATTTTTCCCTAATCCCCAAGCGGTCAAATATCTCCTTTATTAGCCGAGTCTTAGGTTGCTCAAGGTTAAACTCTTCCAGTACTATCAAATCCCCTTCTCTACGCTTCATTGAAATCACTGACCGAAGAGCATAGTTTAAAACCTTCTTATTCAGCTTAAACTCATAACTCCTGGGATGAGGACCAAAAACAATCCCTCCCCCAACCCAAAGCGGTGACCTCTTGCATCCCGCCCGAGCTCGGCCAGTTCCCTTTTGCCTCCAGGGCTTGGTGCCGCTCCCCTGAACTTCGGAGCGGGTTTTCGTACTGGCTGTCCCCTTCCTCTTCTTGGCCTGCTGGTAGCAAACCACATCGTGGAGAAGATGCTCCTTGAGCTGAACATCAAATACCGACTCTGCTACCTCGATCTGTTCGATCTTCTCGTTATTAATATTATAGATATCTAAGCTTATCATCTCTTTTCACGCAACTTTATCCTGAAAATTATAGCTTAATCTCTACATCAACGCCGGAGGGAAGATCGAGACGCATTAAAGCATCCACGGTCTGCGGTGTTGGTTCCAAAATATCCAGAATCCGCTTATGAGTGCGGATTTCAAACTGCTCTCTGGACTTTTTATCAATATGCGGAGATCTGAGAACGGTATAGCGATTCTTTCTGGTCGGAAAGGGTATCGGTCCAGATACCTTGGCCCCAGTCCGCTTTACCGTCTCAACTATCTCACCGGCCGACTGGTCTAAAATCTGATGATCATACGCACAAAGTTTAATTCTTATCCTTTGACCTTCCATCACTTCCTCACTGGCTTAAAACCCGCCTCTGCGCAGGGCTCTTGCCCTCTCCACACCACAGGAGAAGAGCTTGGCAAAATAGTGGATAAAAACCTCTTCAGAAGCTTGCCACCTATTCAATAATCTCACTGACCACACCGGCACCGACCGTACGGCCACCTTCCCGGATAGCAAAGCGCATCTCTTTTTCCAAGGCAATCGGAGTGATGAGCTCGGCCGTAATATTCACATTATCCCCAGGCATCACCATCTCTACCCCCTCGGGCAAATGCACCGTCCCGGTAACATCCGTCGTCCGCACAAAAAACTGCGGCCGATAACCATTGAAAAACGGCGTGTGCCGACCACCCTCTTCTTTGGTCAAAACATAAACCTGAGCCTTAAACTTCGTGTGCGGCGTGATCGTCCCTGGCTTGGCCAATACCATCCCCCGCTCAACCTCTTCCCGCTTCTTACCCCGCAGCAAAACTCCTATATTGTCTCCAGCCTGACCCTCATCCAATATCTTGCGAAACATCTCTACCCCTGTGGCTACCGTCTTCTGCGTCTCCCTAATCCCAACTATCTCTACCTCATCTCCAACTCGAATCACCCCTCGCTCTACTCTACCCGTGGCTACCGTCCCACGACCAGATATGCTAAATACATCCTCTATCGGCATCAAAAACGGCTTGTCTATGTCCCTCTTCGGAAGCGGTACATACTCATCTACCGCCTTCATCAAATCATATATCACCTTGCAGTTAGGACAATTCTCCTTACCACACCCACACTCTCCTGCCTTCAGAGCCGATCCCCTAATCACCGGAACCTCATCCCCTGGAAACTCATACTGACTGAGCAGCTCCCTCACCTCAAGCTCTACCAGCTCCAGCAACTCCTCATCATCCACCATGTCCACCTTGTTCAAAAAAACCACTATATACGGCACACCTACCTGACGAGCCAACAATATGTGCTCCCTTGTCTGCGGCATCGGTCCATCAGCCGCCGATACCACCAAAATCGCCCCATCCATCTGCGCCGCTCCAGTAATCATGTTCTTCACATAATCTGCATGACCAGGACAGTCCACATGCGCATAATGCCGATTCTCCGTCTGATACTCCACATGCGCCGTCGCTATCGTTATCCCCCTCTCCCTCTCCTCAGGCGCATTGTCTATCTGATCAAACGCCTTGTACTCTGCCAACCCCTTGTTGGCCAATACCTTAGTAATGGCTGAAGTCAGCGTCGTCTTACCATGATCCACATGCCCTATCGTCCCTATATTTACGTGCGGCTTCGTCCTCTCATACTTCTCTTTCGCCATTTCAGTCTTCCCTCCAATTTCTCCTTTTTAATTGAACAGCGCACTAATTCATCCTTGATTCTTTAATGCCCATATAGCCTGGCCAGTATCTGTTCAGAAAGGGTATTAGGGACTTCATCATATGCCCGAAATTCCATAGTAAAGGTGCCTCTCCCCTGGGTCATTGACCGAAGACTGGTTGAATAACCAAACATCTCGGCCAGGGGAATCTTGGCCATAATGATCTGAACACCACCCTTTGATCTGAGATCCTCTATCCTGCCCCGACGGGCATTGACATCCCCGATTACATCTCCCATATATTCATCAGGGACAATGATTTCAACCTCCATCACCGGCTCAAGCAAAACCGCATCAGCCTGCTTGGCCGCGTTCTGAAAGGCCATAAAACCTGCAATCTTGAAGGAAATATCCGAAGAATCAACCTCATGGAAAGATCCATCAATCAGGGTGGCTTTGATGTCCACCATCGGATAGCCAGCTAAAATCCCCGTCTCCATTGCCTGGACTACTCCTTCCCTGACCGCCGGAATAAACTCTTTGGGGATAACTTCACTGACCAAGGCATTTTCAAATTCAAACCCTCGCCCCCGAGCCAAAGGCTCAATCACTAATTTTACATGGCCATACTGGCCTCGACCTCCAGTCTGCCTAATAAATTTAGCCTCACCCTCCCCCTTTTTGCGAATCGTCTCCTTATAGGCCACTTGAGGTTTACCAATATTGGCCTGAACCTTGAATTCCCGAAGCATTCGCTCAGTAATAATTTCAAGGTGAAGCTCTCCCATCCCCGAAATGATGGTTTGACCAGTTTCATTGTCAGTATGAACCTTAAAGGTCGGATCTTCCTGAGCTAACTTATAAAGCGTAGAAGCTAACTTCTCCTGATCAGCCTTGGTCTTCGGCTCGATAGCTACATAAATGACCGGCTCGGGAAACTCCATCCTCTCCAGAATAATCGGCTCCCTCTCATCACAGAGGGTATCCCCTGTGCCAGTTTTACGAAAGCCTACCGCCGCCGCAATATCTCCCGCCGAAACCTCAGAAATATCCTCCCATTTATTGGCATGCACATGGAGCAGACGCCCTACCCGCTCACGATAATCCTTGCTAGCATTGTAAACATATGAGCCAACCTGCAAAGTTCCAGAATACATCCGAAAAAAGGTCAATTGCCCCACAAAGGGATCATTCCAGATCTTAAAAGCAAGGGCTGCCAGCGGCCCCTTCTCCGAAGACTCTCTCTTTTCTTTCTGATTCGTCTTGCAATTAATCCCTTCAATCGCCGGAACATCGGTCGGAGCCGGAAGATAATCAACTACCGCATCCAGCAGCGGTTGAACCCCCTTGTTTTTAAAGGCCGAGCCACAGACAACCGGTACAAAAGCCATACTCAGCGTCCCAGCTCTCACTCCCCTTCGGATCTCAGACTCAGTCAACTCTCCTGTTTCCAGATACTTCTCCATCAGCTCTTCATCTTCCTCAGCCACCGCCTCAACTAGCCTGCCCCGGTATTCCAAAGCCTCTTCTTCAAACTCCTCAGGAACTACGTCCTCACGAAAGGTCGCCCCCAGCTCATCTGTATCATAAATGATGGCCCGCATTCTAATCAGATCTATCACCCCTTGAAATTCACTCTCTTTTCCAAGGGGAATCTGCAGCAGAGCGGTTTTGGTATGCAATCTTTTTTCAATCGACTCTACACTAGCAAAAAAATCCGCTCCAATCCGGTCCATCTTGTTAATGAATACTACCCGCGGCACATGATACCTATCCGCTTGACGCCAAACCGTTTCCGTTTGAGGCTGAACCCCACTCACCCCACAAATTACAGTAATCGCTCCATCCAAAACCCGCAAACAACGCTCTACCTCAGCTGTGAAATCTACATGACCAGGAGTGTCAATAATATTAATCCGATGATCACGCCAATAACAGGTTGTAGCTGCCGAAGTAATGGTTATTCCTCTCTCCCTCTCCTGCTCCATCCAGTCCATTTCCGTAGAGCCTTCATCTACCTCGCCCATCTTATAGGTAATTCCCGTATAGTAGAGAATTCGTTCCGTAGTTGTTGTCTTGCCAGCATCAATATGGGCCATAATCCCGATGTTTCTTATCTTGGAGAGAGGAAACTTTCTAGACACCCTCCACACCTACCATTTATAATGAGCAAAAGCCTTGTTAGCTTCAGCCATCTTATGAGTATCTTCCCGCTTCTTCACCGAAGCTCCCTTACCAGCAGCAGCATCGATCAGCTCTCCAGCGAGAGCCTCCCGCATGTTTTTTTCACTCCGCTTCTTGGCAAAGTCCACAATCCAACGAATAGCTAGACTAACCCGACGCTCAGATCTGATCTCTACCGGCACCTGATACGTTGATCCACCAACCCGCCTTGACTTTACCTCTATGATTGGCTTGACATTATTCAGGGCCTGCTTGAAAACCTGCATAGGATCCTGATTAGTCTTCTGCTGGATAATATCCATCGCCCCATAGAAAATACTCTCAGCCAGGCTCTTTTTGCCCTTCTTCATCAGAGTATTGATAAACTTAGTAACAATAGTATCATTGTATCGAATATCTGGTACTGTTTCTCTTTTGGATACGATCCCTCTTCTCGGCATATAAATCAAACTCCCTATTTCGGTGCCTTGGCCCCATACCGAGACCGGCTCTTTCTCCTGTCCTGAACTCCGACCGTATCCAGCGCTCCCCGGATAATGTGGTAACGAACACCTGGCAGGTCCTTAACTCTTCCGCCCCGCAACAAAATAATCGAGTGTTCCTGCAAATTATGCCCGATCCCGGGTATATAGCCGGTAACCTCTTTCCCACTGGTTAATCTGATTCTGGCCACTTTTCGTAAGGCCGAGTTTGGCTTTTTCGGCGTAACCGTATACACCCTCAGACAAACCCCGCGCTTTTGCGGACAAGAATCCAATGCTGGAGCCGACTTTTTCTTCTGAACCTTTTCTCGACCCTTCCTCACCAGTTGATTGATAGTTGGCATTCTTCCTTTCCCTCATCTTACCAAGTTATATATAAAAGAGCTCCGAATATACTACAATATTAACCGGTTGTCAATACCCTTTTCTCTTCAAGCTCTAATTCCTCACCCAGACTCTCTTTATCCAAAACTTCCTTTTCAGGAAAAACATTGATGTTCCGGTAAGCCCTAAATCCAGTACCAGCCGGAATCAATCGCCCGACAATGACATTTTCTTTGAGTCCCCTGAGTTCATCGACCTTTCCACAAACACTGGCCTCAGTCAATACTCTGGTCATCTCCTGGAAGGAAGCAGCTGAAATAAAACTCTCCGTACTCAACGAAGCCTTGGTTATCCCCAAAAGCAGCGGTTTTCCTGTCGCCGGCCGCAACCCCTTAGCCTTAACCCGCTCGTTTTCCTCAAGGAACCGAAAACGGTCAACCTGCTCACCAATAATGAAATCCGTATCACCTACATCTTCTATCTTCACCCATCGAAGCATCTGCCGAACAATGACCTCTATATGCTTGTCATTGATATTAACCCCCTGAAGCCGATAAACCTCCTGGACCTCATTGACCAGATACTTCTGCAACTCCTTGTCTCCCAACACCCGCAAAATATCGTGCGGATTGGGAGAGCCATCCATCAGCGGCTCTCCGGCCTTGACCCGATCACCATCATGAACATTGATATGTTTCCCACGAGGTATCAGATATTCCTCTTCAACCCCCATGTCGTTCTTGACATATACCTTGCGCATTCCCTTGACTACACCGCCAAGACGCACCTCTCCGTCGATTTCAGCAATAGTGGCATGCTCTTTGGGTTTGCGGGCCTCAAACAGCTCAGCCACCCTGGGCAAACCTCCCGTAATGTCCTTGGTTTTGGTGGTCTCACGCGGAATCTTGGCGATCAAATCCCCAGGATAGACCTTAGCCGAATCAACCGCCACCAAATGAGCCTGAGCAGGTAAAAGATAGGTAGCTAACACCTTATTCGTGGCCTCATCCTTAATGTGCACCCTGGGCTGACGCTTTTCATCCTGATGCTCAATGATGACCTTTTGAGAAAGACCCGTTACCTCATCAACCTCCTCACTCATGGTAACTCCCTCAACCACGTCCCGATACTGAAGCCTGCCTTCCACTTCGGTCAAAATGGGGATAGTATACGGATCCCACTCAACCAAACTCTGCTCGCTCTCAACCCTTTGGCCCTCAACCACTTTCAAGGTAGCCCCATAAACTACCGGATATCGCTCCCGCTCTCGGCCAGTGTCATCCTGAATACCAATGCTGCCGTTTCGGTTCATAACCACTAGGAAACCCTCTTTATTGCGAACCGTGTTGACATTGTGAAATCTAATCACACCTGCATTTTTGGCTTTCAAGGTGGTTTGCTCGACAATCCTACTGGCCGTTCCCCCAATATGGAAGGTTCTCATGGTCAACTGCGTCCCAGGCTCACCAATAGATTGAGCGGCAATAACACCCACAGCTTCACCCAATTCCACCAGCCGACCACTCGATAGATTCCGACCATAGCACATAGCGCACACCCCGCGCTTGGCCTCACAGGTCAAAACCGATCGAATCTTTACCTTCTTTATACCGGCATTTTCAATCTCAGCCGCAATCTCTTCGGTAATCTCCTCATTGGCATCAACCAACAGCTCGTTGGTGATCGGATCACGAATCTCTTCCAAGGCTACCCGACCAAGAATTCGGTCTTTGATAGAGGCAATCAGCTCCCCTCCTTCAACAATCGGAGTAACCGTTATTCCATCAATGGTCTTGCAATCCTCCTCAGTAATAATCACATCCTGAGCTACATCAACCAGCCGCCTGGTCAGATACCCTGAATCCGCAGTTTTTAGAGCAGTATCAGCTAAGCCTTTCCGAGCCCCGTGAGTTGAAATAAAGTATTGCAAAACAGTCAACCCCTCACGGAAATTGGCAGTAATCGGAGTCTCGATAATCTCTCCCGAGGGCTTGGCCATCAACCCCCGCATCCCAGCCAACTGCCGAATCTGCTGCTTGCTTCCCCTGGCCCCTGAATCAGCCATCATATAGATAGGATTAAATTCCGCTTTCCCAGCTCCATCAGTAGACTGCTCGCTCTCAAGTTCCATAAACATCTCATCCGAAACCTGCTCAGTAACCCGCGACCAAATATCAACTACCTTATTATACCGCTCACCATCGGTGATAATCCCATCAAGATATTGCTGCTCAACCTCGATGACCTCTTTTTCAGCCTTGCGGATCAATTCATCCTTCCGAGAAGGAATTTTCATATCATCAATCGAAATCGACACTCCAGCTTTGGTAGCATACCGAAAACCAAGGTCTTTTAGATCATCCAGCAGCCGCAAGACCTCCTCATGCTCACACTGACGTACACAGGTAGCCACGAGTTTGGTCAACTCCTTCTTGTTCAGCACCTTGTTGGTGAAAGGAATATTCTTAGGCAGAATCTCATTAAAAATCACCCTGCCTACGGTTGTCTCGATAATCTTTTTATTTAATCGAAGCCGGATCTTCTCCTGTAAATCCACCTGACCACATTCATGGGCAATGAGGACCTCCTCAGGATTCGAAAATAACTTTTTCACCTCCGGCTGCCTCTTCCCCTCTTGGGTCAGATAATAACAACCTAAGACAATATCCTGCGTAGGAACAGTGAGAGGCTCTCCATTGGCTGGTGAGAGAATATTATTAGTCGACATCATCAACACCCGAGCCTCAGCCTGGGCCTCCACCGACAAGGGAATATGCACCGCCATCTGGTCTCCATCAAAATCAGCATTAAAGGCAGCACAAACCAGCGGATGAATGCGAATCGCCTTCCCCTCAACCAGTAGCGGCTCAAAGGCCTGAATCCCCAGCCGATGCAACGTAGGCGCCCGGTTCAAAAGAACAGGATGCTCGGCCACCACCTCTTCCAGGATTTCCCAAACCTCATCCTTTTCCTTCTCCACCATCTTCTTGGCACTCTTGATGGTGGTTACATATCCCTTCTCTTCCAACCGGTGATAGATAAATGGCTTGAATAGCTCAAGAGCCATTTTCTTGGGCAGTCCACACTGATTAAGCTTCAATTGCGGATCAACCACAATAACCGATCGCCCTGAGTAATCAACCCTCTTGCCGAGAAGATTCTGACGGAACCTACCCTGCTTTCCTTTTAGCATATCACTTAAGGATTTCAAGGGCCTATTGTTCGGCCCTCTCAACACCCGGCCCCGCCTTCCATTATCAAATAATGCATCTACAGACTCCTGAAGCATTCTTTTTTCATTCCTAATAATTACCTCAGGAGCCCGAAGCTCTTGCAGCCGCTTCAGCCGATTATTTCGATTAATCACCCGCCGGTAGAGATCATTCAGATCAGAAGTCGCAAATCGTCCCCCATCCAGCGGCACAAGAGGACGTAGCTCCGGCGGAATCACCGGAATCACGTCTAAAATCATCCACTCCGGTTTATTGCCCGAATGCAAAAAGGCCTCGACCACCCTCAGCCGTTTGGCCACCTTTTTCTGCTGCTGGGCAGAGCTTGTAGTCTTCATCTCTTCCCGCAACTCAGCAGCCAGTTTTTCAAGATCAAGCCTCTTTAGCAGCTCCTTGATGGCTTCTGCCCCCATACCAGCCTGAAACCGATCACCGAATTCCTCGACACAGCGGCGATATTTCTCCTCAGTCAACAATTCATGCCTCTGTAGCGTAGTATCCCCTGGATCAATGACTACATAGGCCTCAAAGTAGAGTATTTTCTCCAGCTCCCTCAGAGTCATATCCAAAAGATGCCCGATCCGACTCGGCAGCCCCTTAAAAAACCAGACATGAGATACAGGACAAGCCAGTTCAATGTGCCCTAGCCGCTCTCGACGCACCTTGGATTGAATCACCTCAACGCCGCATTTATCACACACTACCCCCCGATGCTTCATCCGCTTGTATTTGCCGCAATTGCACTCCCAATCCTTGGTTGGACCAAAGATCTTGGCACAAAATAAACCATCCTTTTCAGGTTTAAAGGTACGGTAATTAATGGTCTCCGGCTTTTTAACCTCACCATGAGACCACGATCTAATTTTCTCCGGTGAGGCAATTCCAATTTTGATAAAATCAAATTCAATCCGTTCTGATTTTCTTTCAGTAAAGCTTCTAAAGGTCCTCAAGGAGTCCCCTCCCTCAGAGTATCGATATTATCGATATTATTCATTTTTTAATTATTACTACTTTTTACCAATTCAACATCCAGGCACAAACTCTGCAACTCCTTGACCAGGACGTTGAATGATTCCGGAATGCCCGGCTCTCTCAGGTTTTCACCCTTGACAATAGCTTCATAAGCATCGGTTCGTCCGGCTACATCATCGGATTTAACGGTTAGGACCTCCTGTAGGGTATAAGCAGCTCCATAGGCTTCAAGAGCCCAAACCTCCATTTCACCAAATCGCTGACCGCCAAATTGAGCCTTTCCTCCTAACGGCTGCTGAGTAACCAGGGAATAAGGACCGATTGATCGGGCATGAATCTTATCATCAACTAAATGGGCCAGCTTGAGCATATAAATATACCCAACCGTTACCTCCTGACGGAATGGCTCCCCAGTTCGACCATCACGCAAGATCGTTTTCCCACTCTCAGGAAGCCCAGCCTTCTTTAGCTCTTCCCTGATCTGACTTTCGGTCGCCCCATCAAATACCGGCGTAGATACATAAAACCCAAGGGCTTTGGCTGCCCATCCAAGATGAGTCTCCAAAATCTGCCCGACATTCATCCGAGAAGGCACCCCGAGCGGATTGAGAACAATATCTACCGGTGTTCCGTCAGAAAGAAAAGGCATGTCCTCTTCAGGAAGTATCTTAGAGACAACCCCTTTATTCCCATGCCGCCCAGCCATTTTGTCACCCACAGACAATTTGCGCTTGATAGCAATGTAGACCTTAACCAGCTTGATAACCCCAGGAGGCAGCTCCCCTCCTCTTTCCAGACGGGAGATCTTGTCTTCAAATTCAAGCTGCAGCTCTTCTTTCTGCCTCTCTGCCCAATCAGTAATCTCGTCTATCTGCGGCTCAAGCAAGGGGTCGCCAATAATCTTATCCATAAGAGCAGCGTCGTCCAAAAACTCCTCAGACTCACCATCATCCCGCTGCCCTTCTTTGATAAGCTCTAAAATTTTCCTCTGCTTGGACTCTTCGACAATCTTGGTCTCATCCTCAAAATCTTTCTTCAACTTTCCAATTTCATCCTCTTCAATTTCCGCAGTTCGCTTATCTTTTTCCACTCCCTTGCGAGAGAAAACCTTCACATCAACTACAATCCCTTCAACCCCAGGAGGAGCAACCAGAGAGGCATCCCGCACATCCGCAGCCTTCTCTCCAAAAATAGCTCGAAGAAGCTTTTCTTCCGGCGTCAGTTGAGTCTCCCCCTTGGGAGTAACCTTGCCCACCAAAACATCACCCGGCTTTACTTCCGCCCCAATTCGGATAATCCCACTCTCATCAAGATTGCGAAGCGTATCCTCTCCCACATTCGGTATATCACGGGTAATCTCCTCTCGACCAAGCTTTGTATCCCTGGCCTCAATTTCAAATTCCTCAATATGAATGGAAGTAAAACAATCCTCCTTGACTACCCGTTCACTGATCAGAATAGCATCCTCAAAATTGTAGCCACCCCAAGGCATAAAAGCTACCAGAACATTCTGCCCCAAGGCTAATTCACCCTGATCAGTGGAGGAGCCATCAGCTATGATCTCACCCTTTTTTACCCGCTGCCCAGGTCTGACAATAGGTCGCTGATTCTGACAGGTGTTTTGATTGGTTCGCTGAAATTTCACCAGTTCATAGACATCAATAATCGGCTCCTCACCCTTCAGATCACTTCCATTATCCACCCGAATAATGATCTTGGTGGCATCAACCCGCTCAACTACCCCATCCCTTTTGGCCAGGATGACCACGCCCGAGTCTCTTGCTACTACCGCCTCCATCCCAGTGCCAACTAGCGGCGCTCTCGGCCTCAACAAAGGAACCGCCTGCCGCTGCATGTTAGACCCCATCAAGGCACGGTTGGCATCGTCATGCTCAAGAAAAGGAATCAAAGAGGCCGAAACACTGACCAGTTGCTTGGGAGAAACATCCATGTAGTTTATCTGCTCAGGAGGAACCTTGCGCGGCTCACCGCCGACTCTGGCCGCTATCCTAGAATCAATAAACCGACCCTCCTCATCAAGCCGAGCATTGGCCTGAGCTACCGCATACTGCTCCTCCTCAGAAGCAGTCAGATACTCTATTTCATTCGTAACCCGACCATTGATCACTTTCCGATAGGGAGTTTCGATAAAGCCAAAATCATTGACCCTAGCATAGGTCGACAATGAGGCGATCAAACCAATATTAGGCCCTTCCGGGGTCTCAATCGGACAAATCCGACCATAATGGGTAGGATGAACATCCCGCACCTCAAATCCCGCTCGTTCACGACTCAAACTCCCAGGGCCAAGAGCACTCAACCTGCGCTTGTGGGTCAATTCAGACAAAGGATTCGTCTGATCCAGGAACTGGGAGAGTTGGCTGCTGCCAAAAAACTCCTTAATTACCGCCGACACTGGCTTGGAATTCACAATATCATGCGGCATCACCGTCTCCATGTCCTGAATGCTCATCCGCTCCTTGATCGCTCGCTCCATTCGAACAAGACCTACCCGGAACTGATTCTCTAAAAGCTCTCCAACCGCCCGAACCCTACGATTTCCTAAATGATCAATGTCATCCACATATCCAATCCCATGGGTCAACTGAAGAAGATATCGGATAACAGCTATAAAATCCTCTTTCTGCAAAAGCCGATTTTCAATATCAATATTCAGCCCAAGCCGGCGATTCATAATCAGCCGGCCCACCTTGGTCAGATCATATCGCTTGGGATCATAAAACAGACTGTGGAAAAGAGCCTTGGCACTCTCCAGGGTTGGCGGATCCCCAGGCCGCATTCTCTTATATATTTCAATTAAAGCATCATCCTGAGTCTTGATCGGATCCTTCTCCAGCGTATCACGCAAAGATGAACCAATGGGGCTATCCTCAACAATCAAAAGCTCGATTGAGGGAATCTTTTTCTCATAGAAACTCGTCAGTTTCTCTTCTGTGATCATCTGATTACATTCTAAGAGAACTTCCCCACTCTCAACATCAATCACATCTTTGGCCACATACCTGCCCACAATCTGCTCTGTCTTGACCGGAAGCCGATCGAGGCCGATTTCTTCCATCCGCTTCAAAATACTCCGATTGAGCTTGCCCCCAGCTTTAACCAAAACCTGTCCGCTGACAGGATCAATAATATCCTTCGAGACTCTTTCGCCTACATGAACCTCAGGATTAAGAATTTTATACCCCTCTCCTCCTTCCAGAACAATCTTTTCGGTAGCATAGAACGCCTTCAGGATCTGCTCATCATCCTTAAACCCCAGGGCACGAAGAAGAACTGTGGCCAGAATTTTCCTCCGCCGATCAATCCGAAGATACAAAACATCCTTAGTGCAGACCTCAAATTCAATCCATGATCCCCGATAGGGAATAATTCTGGCAATATAGAGTATTTTTTGACTCGAATAGGTTTTACCTTTATCGTGGCTGAAAAAAACCCCAGGAGAGCGATGCATTTGACTGACAATGGTTCTTTCCGTACCATTGATGATAAATGTCCCATGCTCGGTCATCAAAGGGATTTCACCCAGATAAATTTCCTGCTCTTTAATGTCCCGGATAGTCTTGGTCTGCCTTTCCTTGTTCTTTTGCCAAACAATCAGCCTGACCACAACCTTCAAAGCAGCCGCATAGGTCATCCCGCGCTGCCGGCACTCATTAACGGTATATTTCGGCTCCCCCAAACTATAGGACACAAACTCTAGCGAGCAGTTATCCCCAAAATCAGTAATTGGGAAGATACTGGTAAATACACCTTGAAGGCCCTCATCCTTTCGCGCCTCAGGAGGAACATCAGCTTGTAAGAACTGTTCGTAGGATTTCTTTTGAATCTCAATGAGATTCGGAACCTCCATGATTTGAGGGATTCGAGCAAAATCCTTTCGTACCCTTTTTCCGGGTTTATTGTTATGGCTATCCATAAACTTTCCTATAAACAATTATCCTAACAATAAATAGTGAAAATGACTAATAACGAATAATTATTTAATTTCGACTTTGGCTCCCTCTTTTTCCAGCTCAGCCTTAATCTTTTCAGCCTCCTCTTTCGAAACATGCTCTTTCACTGGCTTAGGAGCGCCTTCAACCAAGTCCTTAGCCTCTTTCAAGCCAAGCCCGGTCAAGGCCCGAACAACCTTGATAACTTGAATCTTCTTATCACCAGCACTGACCAAATTAACCGTAAATTCAGTCTGCTCTTCCTTAGCTTCCGCGGCCGCAGCCGGAGCTGCCCCCCCAGGCATCATCCCCACTGGAGCCATAGCCGCTGAAACCCCAAATTTCTCTTCCAGCTCTTTCACTAATTCGGAAAGTTCCAAAACCGTCATGTTGGCTATGTAATCAATTACTGCTTCTTTTGTAATCTCTGGCATGATATAAATCTCCTTCATTTCCTAATCATGGTGAGCTATTGACCCTTTTTCTTCTCTTCAATCGCTTTTAACACCATCAACAACTGAACTATCGGACCATTCAGCACGTTCATTAAACCGCGCAATGGCGACTGAATCCCCATAACCACCTTGGCCAGGAGGACCTCCCTTGGAGGAAGCTCAGCCAAAGCGGCAACCTCAGCCGTATTCATGACCTTGCCTTCAACAATCCCACCCTTGATCTTTAAGGCTGGATTATCCTTAGCATAGTTAGTCAAAATCTTAGCTACTAACGCCGGGTCATGGTAACCAAAGGCCAAAGCTGTAGGATTCCGCAGAAAGTCATCCACCTCCTGCTTCCCCTCGAAAGCCTTCCGAATCAAGGTGTTCTTGAACACCTTATATTCAATCTTCTGCTCCCGAAGACGATGCCTCAGCTCCTCCATATTCTTGACCGTCAGACCGCAAAAGTCACTGAATACGGTAGCCTTCGCCCTTTGAAGCCTTTCCTCGATTTCCTCTACTTGCTTTTCTTTTTCCGCCCTGATCAATGACTGGTACACCCCTCTTTATATGGTAGATACATAAATCTCCTGTTTTATAAAAATGTATACAAATGTATACAACCTAACTACTGGCTTTCCCTTAGGCTTGATGAATTGATTCAATTACCTTCTGAATGCATTTCGAATCTTGGCTGCATCCAAACGTATCCCTGGCCCCATGGTCGAGGAAATAGCAATGCCCTTTATATACTGGCCTTTACTAGTAGGAGGTTTTAGACGGACTAAGGTCTCGAGGAAGGCAGAAGCATTCTCCTTAAGCTGGTGCGGAGTAAATGAAACTTTGCCGATCGGTACATGAACGATACCGGCCTTCTCTACCCTAAAATCAACCTTGCCTTTTTTGATATCGCTCACTACCTGGGCAATGTCAAAGGTTACGGTCCCTGTCTTAGGATTGGGCATCAATCCACGGGGACCAAGAATCTTGCCTACCTTGCCCACACTCCCCATCATATCAGGAGTAGCCACTACTCGATCAAAATCCATCCAGCCACTCTTGATCTTCTCAACTAACTCATCTCCTCCAACATAGTCTGCCCCCGCATCCCTAGCCTCTTTCTCTTTTTCTCCTTTAGCAAATACCAGTATCTTTACTTTCTTGCCTGTGCCATAGGGCAATACGACCGATCCCCTCACCATTTGATCAGACTTTTTCGGATTTACCCCAAGCCTGACCGCCATATCTACGGTCTCGTCAAACTTGGCAAAAGCAGCTTCCTTAACCGCTACCATTGCCTCGTCTAGATCGTACCTCTTAGCTGGATCGATCTTCTTCCTTGCCTCGATATACTTCTTTCCTGCCTTCATTGCCCCTCCATCGTAGTGCCATGACGCTAAATTTCTGTTCTCTCACCCTACGACCTCAATGCCCATGCTCCTGGCAGTCCCCTCCACAATCCTGATGGCACTATCAATATCAATAGCGTTTAAGTCTGGCATCTTGGTCGCGGCAATCTCTCTTATCTGCTCTTTAGTAACCTTTCCCACTTTCTCTTTGTTAGGTGCCCCTGAGCCCTTGGCAATTCCCGCAGCCCGCTTTAACAGTACCGAAGCCGGAGGTGTTTTGGTAACAAAGGTGAAAGAATGATCTGCATAAATAGTAACCACTACCGGAATAATCAGCCCTTCTTTCCCCCTTGTCTGCTCATTGAAATTTTTGCAAAACTCCATGATGTTCACACCATGCTGACCCAAAGCCGGCCCTACCGGAGGAGACGGAGTCGCTTTTCCCGCGGGAACCTGAAGCTTTACATAGCCAACTATTTTCTTTGCCATAAATACATGCTCCCTTAATTACTACAAATCCTATATCTTCTCAACCTGCCCAAAATCAAGCTCTACGGGGGTAGAGCGGCCAAAAATGCTTACCAGAACCCGTACCTTCTCCCGATCTTCATTAATCTCATCAACCTGGCCGGTAAAACTGGTAAACGGTCCATCAATAATCTTGACCCGCTCCCCTTTTCCGAACAAGACTTCAGCTTTGGGTTTCGTAGCCCCGGTCCTCATCTGCTCCAGGATAGTCTCAACCTCTTTCTCACTCATCGGAGTCGGCTTAGACCCCGCACCAACAAAACCAGTCACCTTCGGGGTATTTTTGATGATGTACCAAATCTCATCATTCATCTCCATCTCCGCTAAGATATACCCCGGGAAAAATTTCTTGCTGGTTACATGCTTTTGACCCTTTTTGAGCTCACAAACATCCTCGGTCGGTATGAGAATCTGAGAGACTACATCCCCCATCCCAAGATGACGCAACCGCTGCTCGATACTTGTCTTAACTTTATTTTCGTAACCAGAATATGTATGGATTACATACCAAGCTTTTGCCATTTTTAGCCCTTGCTCAACCTTTCAAACTAACTTTCAGGATCTCTTCTTAAACCAAAGATCCATAAATTCTTGAGCTCCTCGATCCCATTACCTACCACCCAAAGCCCGGTATCTAAAAATCTGACCATCACTCCTGTTCGACTCCCTATTTAATCAGTGTACTTATAAGCCGCGCCAGCCCTAAGTCACAAAGATATAAAAAGATAGTTATAATAGCTGTCGTCACCAAAACCACAGCCGTAGAACTGATTACCTCAGCCTTGGTAGGCCAGGTAACTCTCTTGAGCTCTAACTTTACTTCCCTAAGAAACTGGATCATTTTTCCAATCATCTTATGCCACCCACTTATCTCCTCTACCTGCCCTTTGGTGAATCGCCATAAGGTGAAAAATCATCGTCATCTCGTCCAATTCTCTTTCGAGAAATGAATTAAGCAGGCCAGGAGGGATTCGAACCCCCAACCCCCGGATTTGGAGTCCGGTGCTCTGGCCGTTAGAGCTACTGGCCTACTTAATTTCTCGATGAATGGTATGGGATCGACAAAACCGACAATATTTCTTTAACTCAAGTTTATTCGGAGTCTTCTTCTTATTCCTGGTCGTGTTATAATTCCGCCGCTTGCACTCCGAACATGCCAAAATTACAATATCTCTCATTCTTTACCCCGCTCTCTTGAAAAGCAGGAAGCTCCCAATTTTTATTTTAAAATTCCACTATATTATAATGTCTGCTTACCCAGATGTCTGCTCCACTATAGCTTTCTGGCTTGCCACCTATTCAATAATCTCACTGACCACACCGGCACCGACCGTACGGCCACCTTCCCGGATAGCAAAGCGCATCTCTTTTTCCAAGGCAATCGGAGTGATGAGCTCGGCCGTAATATTCACATTATCCCCAGGCATCACCATCTCTACCCCCTCGGGCAAATGCACCGTCCCGGTAACATCCGTCGTCCGCACAAAAAACTGCGGCCGATAACCATTGAAAAACGGCGTGTGCCGACCACCCTCTTCTTTGGTCAAAACATAAACCTGAGCCTTAAACTTCGTGTGCGGCGTGATCGTCCCTGGCTTGGCCAATACCATCCCCCGCTCAACCTCTTCCCGCTTCTTACCCCGCAGCAAAACTCCTATATTGTCTCCAGCCTGACCCTCATCCAATATCTTGCGAAACATCTCTACCCCTGTGGCTACCGTCTTCTGCGTCTCCCTAATCCCAACTATCTCTACCTCATCTCCAACTCGAATCACCCCTCGCTCTACTCTACCCGTGGCTACCGTCCCACGACCAGATATGCTAAATACATCCTCTATCGGCATCAAAAACGGCTTGTCTATGTCCCTCTTCGGAAGCGGTACATACTCATCTACCGCCTTCATCAAATCATATATCACCTTGCAGTTAGGACAATTCTCCTTACCACACCCACACTCTCCTGCCTTCAGAGCCGATCCCCTAATCACCGGAACCTCATCCCCTGGAAACTCATACTGACTGAGCAGCTCCCTCACCTCAAGCTCTACCAGCTCCAGCAACTCCTCATCATCCACCATGTCCACCTTGTTCAAAAAAACCACTATATACGGCACACCTACCTGACGAGCCAACAATATGTGCTCCCTTGTCTGCGGCATCGGTCCATCAGCCGCCGATACCACCAAAATCGCCCCATCCATCTGCGCCGCTCCAGTAATCATGTTCTTCACATAATCTGCATGACCAGGACAGTCCACATGCGCATAATGCCGATTCTCCGTCTGATACTCCACATGCGCCGTCGCTATCGTTATCCCCCTCTCCCTCTCCTCAGGCGCATTGTCTATCTGATCAAACGCCTTGTACTCTGCCAACCCCTTGTTGGCCAATACCTTAGTAATGGCTGAAGTCAGCGTCGTCTTACCATGATCCACATGCCCTATCGTCCCTATATTTACGTGCGGCTTCGTCCTCTCATACTTCTCTTTCGCCATTTCAGTCTTCCCTCCAATTTCTCCTTCTCTTTAAGAGCCCACGACCGGACTTGAACCGGTGACCTCTTCCTTACCAAGGAAGTGCTCCGCCGACTGAGCTACGTGGGCTAGACACTAGTCTGAAATCTGGAGCGGGAAACGGGATTCGAACCCGCGACCCTCAACTTGGAAGGCTGATGCTCTAGCCAACTGAGCTATTCCCGCTCAAAATTTCATCTCAACATGGTGGGGGGAGGATTCGAACCTCCGAAGGCATCGCCGTCAGATTTACAGTCTGATCCCTTTGGCCGCTCGGGAACCCCACCAATTTTGCATTTTATGTAAACCTCTAGAAGCTGGCGAAGGGACTCGAACCCCCGACTTGCTGATTACAAATCAGCCGCTCTACCGACTGAGCTACGCCAGCGATGATGAACGAACATACTATTAATTATGTAATTTTAAGTCAATCTCGATTTAAACCAACTGAGCACAATTTAACGTAAATGTGATTGTACTACACCTGATAATCTTTGTCAACCTACCAATTTCTATTGATTCCTTTGCCTTACAACCTCATACATAAGAATCGCACCGGCTACGGAAACATTCAGCGAAGAAATATGCCCCTTCATCGGCAAAGAAACAAAAAAATCACACTTTTTTTCTATAATCTGCTTTAATCCCTTCCCTTCACTCCCCAAAATGATGGCCAAGGGCAGGGTAAAATCAGCCCGCGTCCAGGGACAGTCTCCTTGAGCCTTGGCTCCAAAAAGCCAAACCCCCTTTTTCTTCAATTTCTCGCACGTAGTGGCTAAATTAGATACCTGGACCACCGGCACATACTCAAGTGCACCGCTGGCCGCCTTAGCTACCACAGGGGTCAGCCCACAGCTTTCATGCTTTGAGATAATCACCCCATGCAGCCCAACAGCCTCACCCGTTCGGATCAGCGATCCCAAATTCCTCGGATCCTCGATCCGATCAAGCACCAGCAAAAACGGCGCCTCACTCTTTCGGGCCGCACAATCAAAAATATCCTCAAGTTCAAACTCTTTTCCCCGCTCGACCAAGGCAGCCACCCCCTGATGTAGCCGGCTGCCACACAGCGCATCCATCTGCCGCCTCGTCCGGTACTCAATGGCGATCCCTCTCAGGGAGGCTATTCTTTTTATTTCCCCTATCTTCTGGCTGCCCGCAGACTCAGCAATCACCAAACTGAGCACTTGCCGCCGCCCAGCCAGCAAGGCTTCCAGTACACTGTTCCTTCCATAGATTAGGTCGTCAGCTCTATAGACACTGCCTCCTGCTTCTTTTCCAAGCTTTCTTCTGCTCTCTTTGCCCTGGCTGTTTACATTCAATTTCAGACCTCAGCTCCCCCATCTCCTCTTACTTTTCTGCTTACTTTCTCTTCCACACCGTGCCCTCTTTGCGATCCTCAAGCACGATTCCCTTCTCCTGAAGCCGTGAGCGAATCTGATCAGCTAAGGTCCAGTCTTTTTTAGCCCGGCAGATATTGCGAATCTCAAGAATAATCTCCATTAAGTCATTAACTATATTATCATCATCGGCTAATTTCGACAAAGCTTTAGATTCCTGAAAAAGTCCCAAGACCCCGCCAAGTTCCCTGATAAGGTCCACCATCTGCCGCAGGTGCCGTCTTTGGTCATGATTCATAGAGGGATGATCATGAATAAAAATATTTACCTCTTTCACCGCCTCCCAGAGTCTGCCAATGGCTTCCGCAGTGTTAAAATCATCATCCATAGCTGCTTCAAAGGCGGCTCTGAGACTGCCGAGCCCTGCCTCATCCTGCTGCTTTACAGTCTGTGCCCGCCGCTGGCTATGATCGCGGCCAGATCCTCCTGCTGGCTCCTGCTCCCCGGCAGCTTCTGGCTCCTGAGTGCCTGATAGCGGCTCCTGGCTGCCCTCCTGGGCTGAGCTGTATATCTCCTGCAAGGCTGCATCTTTTTGGCCCGGCTCCTGGCTACCACGGGCTGATAAGCCCTGAGTGCTGGCTACTAGCCTGCTCTCCTCCTGGCTCTCCCCGCCTGGCTCCTGCTCTCCCCCTCCTCCTGCCTTGATAAGATACTCTGCCGTATCAAAGGTATTATACACTCGCTCCAGAGCCCTGGCCGCCTCATCCAGCCCAGCAGTGGTAAAGTTGACCGGGCTTCGATAGTGCGTGGACAAAAGAAACAGCCGCAAGGTTTCACTGCTGTATCGGGCCAGGACCTCTTTAATGGTGAAGAAATTCTTCAGAGATTTTGACATCTTCTCCTGGTTGATATTCACAAACCCATTGTGCAGCCAGTAGCGGACAAAAGGCTTTCCCGTAGCCGCCTCAGATTGGGCAATTTCATTCTCATGGTGGGGAAAGATCAAATCCTCTCCTCCCCCATGAATATCAAAGGTTTCGCCAAGATGCTTGATCGACATGGCCGAGCACTCAATATGCCACCCAGGACGTCCTGCTCCCCAAGGGCTTTCCCAGGCAGGCTCACCCTCCTTGGCGCTCTTCCAAAGGACAAAATCAAGAGGATCCTTTTTTCGGCTGTCAACCTCAACCCGTGCCCCAGCCTGCATACTGTCCAGACTCCTCTTAGATAGCCGACCATAGGCGGGAAACTTTCTGATGTCAAAATAGACATCTCCTCCCTCGACCCGATAGGCATATCCCCGCTCTTCGAGACGCCGAATAAGAGCAATAATCTCTTCTATATGCTCGGTGGCCTTTGGCTCAAAAGTAGCCTGTCTGACCCCAAGACGCTCCATGTCCTGGTAGTAATCAGCCGTATACTTTTGAGCGATCTCCTTGGCCGTGCAGCCCTCTTCCTGGGCCCGCTTGATGATCTTGTCATCAATATCAGTAATGTTGCGGATGTACCTTACGGCAAACCCCCGATACTCCAGATAACGCCGAATGACATCAAAGATTATCGCTCCCCGAGCATGCCCGATATGGCAGTGGTCGTAAACCGTCACTCCGCAGACATACATCCCTATCTGCCCTGGAACCAAAGGAGTAAACTTTTCTTTTCGGCCAGTTAAGGTATTGTAAACCTGAAGTTCACTCATGTTTCGTCAATTGCTCCGCTAATGATAAAATATGCTTGACCCTACTCAGGCAGCGCTCCCTGCCTACCAGAGAGAAAATCGCACCAAGCTCTGGGCCGCTCATCTTGCCGGTCAGGGCAACCCGCATGGGCATATAAAGCTTCTTCCCCTTTTGGCCGCTCTTATCCTGCACCCCCTTGATAACCTCGTGCCCATCGCCTAACTCCTCAGCCGAGAAGCTCTCCAGCACTTCCTCCAAGGCTTGCATAACCGCAATCGACTCATTTGTCTCAAGCCAGATCCGGCTCTCTTGATCAACGGAAGGGGTATCATCAAAGTATACAGAGGCAAGATCAGCCACCTGGGCACAATATGACACCTTGGCCTGAAGGGAGCCTACGATCTCCTCTGCCCGCGACATCTCCCTGTCCGTGAGCTGCCGATCTATATATCCCCGCTCCTGTAAAAAGGGAAGACACTCCTTGGTGAGCCGCTTTCGGTCAGCCTGCCTGATATAGCAGCCGCTCATCCAATTCAGCTTGGTGAGATCGAAAATAGCTGCACTCTTTGACATCCGCTCAACTGTAAAATTTTGAATCAACTCCTCACGGCTTAAGATTTCCTTCTCATCAGGGGATGACCAACCCAACAGGGCCAGATAGTTCATGATCGCCTCCGGCAAATACCCTTTTTGCCGATAGCTGCTAACCGAGGTCGCCCCATGCCGTTTGCTCAGCCGAGTGCGATCAGGGCCAAGAATCATCGGCATATGACCGAATTGTGGTGGCTGGGCTCCAAGGGCCTGGTAAATCAATATCTGCTTAGGGGTATTAGACAGGTGATCCTCACCCCGCAGCACATGGCTGATCTTCATCAGAAGATCATCCACGACCACCGCGAAATTGTATGCTGCCCGGCCATCTGAGCGCAGGATGATAAAATCTCCGATAGTTTGTCCATCAAATGACACCTGACCGCGAATAAGGTCTTGGACCACAACCGCTTCCTCAAGAACCCGAAACCGTACTGAGGGGCGTCTGCCCTCCTGCTCAAAGGCTCTTTTCTGATCCTCGGAAAGATGGAGACACCGGCCTTCATATTGAGGGGTCTGGCCACGGCTTAGCATCATCTGCCGTGAGTGTTCTAGCTCCTGCGGCGTGCAATAGCAGTAATAAGCTCGGCCACAATCGATCAGCCGCCGGGCATACTCCTTATAAATCGCTATCCGTTCCGATTGCCGATAAGGGCCATACGGCCCTCCCCTATCCGGGCCCTCATCCCAATCAAGCCCTAGCCAAGCAAAATCCTGAATAATCACTTCTTCTGCTTCGGCTACATGCCGATCAAGGTCAGTATCCTCAATTCGCAGAATAAATCTTCCCCCATGATGCCGAGCAAACAGCCAATTGAACAGCGCTGTCCTGGCATTACCAATATGTAAATATCCGGTTGGACTTGGCGCAAACCTTACTCGAATATTTTCCACGAGGCTAAGATTCCTTCTCGCAAAACTCCTCTATGAGAACCACACCATAGGCTGCTATTCCATCCTGCTGACCACCGCCACCAAAAAGGGGCAGCCCATTGGTAGTCGAGGCTTTGATGTTAAGCTGAGAGTCAAAAATTCCTAACTCACGGGCCAGTGTTTTTTTTATCTCTTCTTTATAGGGAGATAATCGAGGCTGATTGGCAATGATCACTAGATCAATATTTCTAATTTGATACTTCTTAGCCCTCATCAAGGCTAGAGTCGACTGTAGCAGTCGTCTGCTTGAGATGTCCTTGTAGGCTGGATCCGTATCAGGAAAATGCTCGCCGATATCCCCACTGCCAAGCGCTCCTAATAAGGCATCGCACAAGGCATGGATAACCACATCCGCATCCGAATGCCCCAAAAGCCCTACCGGATGGGGAATATCAACCCCGCCCAAGATGAGCTTTCTTCCCGGCACCAGGGGATGAACATCAAATCCCAATCCAATCCGCATCTCCTTGTGCCCGCCCGCTATCTTCATCATGTATATTTATATTTTATAATGTATATTTATATTTTATATTATTTATATATAATATATACTATATAATATATATAGTTTATATTAATCTATAGACTTATATTTCTATAGACCCGCTAGCCAGCCACCTTTCAGCCAGCTCAAGATCTTCGGGGTAAGTAATCTTTATATTCCTGATTGAGCCAGGAATGATTCTCACCGCTACTCCAAGCCGCTCAACCAGAACAGAATCATCCGTCCCACAAAATCCCTCCTGAAGAGCCTGTTGATGAGCTGCCCATAGAAGATCGAATCGGAAGGCTTGGGGGGTTTGAGCCAAAAAAAGCCCGTGGCGAGGGACCGTCTCCTCTATTAGACCATCCTGATTAACTCTCTTTAGGGTATCTCTGAGCGGGATAGCCGCGGTACAGGCGCCATATTTTTCCGCCTCACGAATGGCCTGCTGCACGAGTTGCCAAGAGACAAAAGGCCGAGCCGCATCATGGATAACCACGATCTGCGCTATTCCTCTGGCTGCCAAAAGCCCCTGATATACCGACTGCTGGCGCTGTGCCCCACCGGCCACGATCTGATACGGCTTATGAAGACAACCCAAATCCCTCACCTGCCGCTCGCAAAACTCCTCATCTCCTGGAGAAACGATTACCACCAGCCGATCAAGTTCAGGGCACCTGTCCATTGCCCGTAAGGTGTAAGATATCATTGGCCGCTGGCCAATGAGCCGGTATGGCTTGGGGCATCCACTCCCTAGCCGAGTTCCTGACCCTGCTGCGGCCACAAGGGCTATTGTCTTCATGAGGTTTTGGGAGCTGCTTTAGCCTCTATTGTTTTTACTTTCCCTCGTTGAAAATCTTATCCAGATCCGCCTCGACTCGGTAATTGGGAACCTTCTTGACATATGAAATTTCATCCACAATCAGCGACTTGACACTGTCGAGCATTCTTTTCTCACCAAAGCTCAGCTCTTTTTTCCGATTCATCAGCATCAGATTCCGCAACACAGAAGCCAACTGGAATATTGAGCCGGTTTTCAAACGATCCATATTATCCTTGTATCGCTTGCTCCACTTAGGAGACATCGGCTCTCCTTTCCCCCGAAGAACATCGACTACCTTATCTACTTCATCCGGGCTGATCAGCTCCCGCAAGCCGACATCATCCGCATTATCGATAGGGACCATGATGGTTGTGCCGTTACTGAGGATCCTTAAAATGTAATATCGTTGCTCTACCCCGAGGATAATTTTAGCTTCAATAGCTAAAATCTCACCAACCCCTTGAAGTGGATAAACAACTTTATCTCCCACCTCAAACATATCTTATCCTCCAAGAAAGAGAACTTATTATACTATACATTACCTTTTAAGTCAAATTTTCTGCCACCTCTCCAGATGTTCCCCATGTTTAAATTAGGAGGAGGAGATAAGCCGCAGGGTAAGGGTATTGAGGTAAAAGACAATAGTA
>JAILZY010000045.1 GCA_023512255.1 bacterium
TATTGTCTTTTACCTCAATACCCTTCCCCTGCAGCTTATCTACTTCTCCTAATTTTAAATATGGGGAACATCTGGCAGCTCAAAAAAACAGACCTTCCCCATCTTTATTGAAGACTCCTATACTCTCCTCCCACCACTTGATGTTGTGAAGCTTTAGTGACCTTTTCGCTAATAAAATGCGCAAGCTGGGCAGGCACAAGGTCTGCCCCTAGACGCAGGGGTTGGTTTAAAACCAACCCCTACCTTGTGTTACGCACTTAGCGAAAAAACCATTTACTGAGGATGAATAAAAGCACCTCCCCCTCCCCTTGCCCTTTTCCAATCAAGGGTGTGGGAAACATCTGGATAAATGTCTCTCAGACGCTTCTCATTTTATAGAAAATTATAGAAAACTACCACTGACTTCATCAAAGGCTATACCCTGACTTTATCAAGGGCTAAAAGAGTGGCGAATAAAAGTGAGCCAAATCATGATTGACAAAGCTGAGGTTAAAGTTTTAAACTGCATCGGTAGAGCTAAATCAATCAAGATAACGCTTTGCTCCAAGGATGGGAGTTTAATCCTACAAAGAGACTTCCGGAAGATCTTTCCTGCTGAAGTAGGAATTTATGAGTATAAAACACGTGAATTTTATCCATCGCGGGATGGACAAAAACGGCTGTTATAAGGAAGAATATCTCGTTGTAATGTTAAGATAATGAGATAATAGTAGCTTGAGTAGAAGCTGAAAAAGCAAAAGGAGGCTTTCTTGTGCCTACAATGATCAAAACAGGAGACATAGCCGCTCGCCTGTATAGTTATCTTCACAGGGCAGGAGAGGACTTGCGGGTCGAGGAGGTCAGGATAGGGCTTGGCTATGTAGGAGTAAGGATTGAGGGGAAGCAGCACGGCATGGGACTGGCTGCTGTGCTACGAGCCGAATTGACAAGCTGCTGTTCAGTGCTTGATGAGGCCGGACATCTGGCTGGACTTTCGGCGACCACCCTCTTAAAGCGCCTGGTGGATGGTAAAAATCCCCTAGAAAAAGCCCTAGGACTGGCCACAGCCAATGCTCTTCTCGCTCCAAGGCTGCAGCCGCTGTCTGCCCCGACATCTCCTTTAGCCTCAATATCATCCATATCAACATCATCCTACTCCTCTTCAGGGGCCTCTTCTTCAGAGGGACAAAATGAGGCTCTTCAGCTGATCAACTTAACTCCCCAGGACAGGGTAGCCATGATCGGCCTTTTCACTCCCCTGGTCCCGGCAATTGAAAGAAGCGGGGCTAGCCTGGCTATCATTGAGCGGGATGCCTCCCGGGGCTATGTGCTCGATCAAAAGACGAAAGAGACCATCTTACAAGAGTGCACAGTGGCCATCATTACGGCAACCTCTCTCCTGAATAATACCCTAGAAGAGGTATTGAACGGCTTGCGCACCCCTCGCTCTGTGCTGCTCCTTGGCCCTTCAACCCCCTTGTGCGCCGAAGTGTTTCGGGAAACCCCAGTAACTCACCTCGGAGGGTCGGCTGTGATCGATTCGGACAAAGTGATGCAAATCATTTCCGAAGGGGGAGGAACCAAGCAGCTTCGCCCCTTTGTGCGGTTTATCACTCTGGCAGTAACCTGACGAGCGCAAATTAATAGCGCAAATTAATAGCATATAAATAGTGCTTCAACTTTGGTTTTTCTAGGCATGATTTTTGATTAGCTATTCTGGTGAAAAATTTATAGTTTATTTCAATATTGTGTTCAATTTACCATAAAAATATATTCATCGCCGTGATTATCAATATTTATGCCGATCAAAACCTAACTTGAGAGAGTATAACTTCCAAATTAACTGGTTCTATCGCCAAGGACGAAAGCAGAGTCAATTACCCACGTCAATTGTAGAAGCGGCCCTTTTTGTCCACCTAACTTGCGCATTTTGTTGGCGAGAGGACCATAAATAACTTCCGAAACTAAATGGTTCTTTCGCTAAAAAAAGTGCGCAATTTTGGCGACCATAGGTGGCCGTCCCTGCGATTGATTGGGTAATTGGATCTGCTTTCATACTTGGCGAGGAAACCACTAGACGATAACAAGAATAGGAGATACTCATGAGCGCGCCCCTAGCCAGCCATGAGGCATCTAACCCGGCTCATATTCCGAAAACCGTCATCGCCCTTGGGCTAGTCAGCTTCTTTACCGACCTGTCAAGCGAAATGATCTACCCTCTCCTGCCGCTATTTCTATCCTCAGCGCTTGGAGCTGGGGCTTTTGCCCTTGGACTCATTGAAGGGATAGCTGAGGCTACAGCCTCAGCCCTCAAGATTACTTCAGGCTACCTGGCGGATAAGTTGGGAAAGAAAAAGCCCTTTGTTCTTGCAGGCTACAGCTTATCCTCTGCGGTGCGCCCCCTCATTGGGCTGGCCACCTCATGGCCTGTGGTTCTTATCCTGAGATTCATGGACAGGGTAGGCAAGGGAATCAGGACCTCGCCCCGAGATGCTTTGATCGCTGAAGTTACTCGGCCCGAATTAAGAGGCCGAGCTTATGGATTTCACCGAGCTATGGACCATGCGGGTGCGGTCTTTGGCCCCTTGGCCGCAGTCCTCGTGCTGAAGGGATTTGGCCTTCCGCTACGGGTGGTATTTTTCCTCTCCGCTTTGCCTGGAATTGTGGTAGTCATGATCCTCATCTTATTTGTCCCCAAGGAGAGAAAAAAAGAACCGGCAGCCATCAATCCCTCTAATTTTGTGATCAGCAGACAAAAGGAGCGCTGCGGCGATGCAGGGGAAGAAGCCGAGCGCAAAACTCCTCAGCCTCACAGGCCGATGATGGTTCTCAGCCTCAGGCCGATGATGGTTCGAGCGGCAGCTTTGGGCTTTTTCTCCTGGCAATTATTGCCTTCACCCTTGGCAATTCCACCGATGCCTTCCTCCTGCTTAGACTCAATATGGCTGGTGTGGATGCGGCAGGAGTTGCTATTTTGTGGTCAGCCTTCCATGTGGTTAAAATGGCTTCAGCCTATCTCGGGGGAAGACTCTCAGACAGCCTTGGCCAAAAATTTATGATTATCACCGGCTGGGGCTATTATGCGGCCATTTATCTCCTTTTTGCCATCCTGGATGGCAAAAGAAGTCTCGCTGCGGTCTTTCTGCTCTATGGTCTTTACTTTGGCCTGACTGAGCCTGCGGAAAGATCCTGGGTAGCCTCATTTGCTCCCGCCCCTCTAAGAGGCAAGGCGTTTGGCTATTATCACGGGGTAGTAGGTCTTGCCTCGCTTCCGGCTAGTCTAATCTTTGGCTTAGTATGGCAAGGATTAGGCTATCAATACGCCTTTATCATGGGTGCAGGCTTTGCCCTACTTGGCTGTGGACTCATTCAGGCTGCGGCAAAGGGAAGCTTGCGGGACAGAGAGAACAATGCCTAGTGAAAGGGCCTAGCTCACCAATTAAGAGGAATATCACACATTTCATAATCTTCTTCATCTTCTTCATCTTCCCCCTTATAGTGCACAAAGTCAGATACCTGGATACCGACCTCTGTTGAAATCTCAGCATCTCGATTGGTCATAATTTCTCGACAATTGAAGATAAGGTTGGCATTGTATTTATAAAAAATACCCCTAACACCGATGAGTCGCCGGAGAGGATAACTTGCCTTCTGGTTTTGACTCACGATCATTATATTAAGCTCGACTTCTTGATCAGGCTCGATAATTTGACCAAGGGGAATAAATTGGCAATCTATGGGGGGAGTTCGGTCATCAGCTGGAGTATACTCAATTATCACATTCTCAATCCTAACATCTGAAGCCGGTCGAGTCGTATCTTTACTTATTACTTTAGATCGAATTTTAACCGGAAGATAATCAGGTTGTATTATAAATTTCTCACAGATTCCGTTGTTATTGCTATCTATCCAGAAAGCAACATCAGAATCAAGCCAGGACTGGTTACTGCTTACAGCTATTGATAATGTATCAAAAAACTCTACGCCTCCGGTCGATGATGATCCACAGCCGCCTATTAAAAGTACAAGACAACAACCTAAAAATACAAAGATAATACCGCTCTTCATAATCTTACATCTCCTTTATACTCGATATTTTTATAATATTTTTGTATCTACACTTTTGCAGAAATTTCTTAGCGCCATTGACATCCTTAAGAAAGTTACCTCTAATAGCAAATCCAGTAAAATCAAGGCCTTGGAGAAAAAGTGCAAAAGCATAGTTTTTATATTTTGTATAAAAAATTCGAATGATCATGCGGGATAGTCGCATAAAAATATACCAATATCCAAAGATATCAAATACTTATATGAATTAATCATAATTAGTCTAATTCCCTAATATGTTGATATTATTGGCCAATCAATTATTATACATCGCCCTGAATGATCATTTGACAATTGCTCCTAATTTGGCTATATTAGGCAGAATAAGCATGGATATTTTTTTGCAATCAGCCGATTTGTATATTTATTTAATCTATTCATTTAATTTAAGTTATTTATTTAATAACTGCATGATTTATATAATTTGTAGGGATTTGAACGGAGACAAAATTAAAGTAAGAGCCTCCTCCTTGTGAGAATGGCTCGCAGGAAACCCCTGAGGCTTAGCTCCAATGGCCATTATCCCCCATCCCTGGGGATGGCTTGCAGGGTATGCTGCTCAGAATTTGATGTGTTGGTTAAAATTTGAACATTGATGATTATAAAATAATCTGACTATAACCAACGAGCCCAGGTCCGCTCTTTATGAGAGCGGGGTAAGGCTATGTTGTATTTTTAACCCCCGGGGTCGGATAACCAGGGTATAAAATCTTTGATGTATAAGATCTTTAAGAAATATCTTGATCTTATTTTGAGAAAATAGATTGGCGTCGGGTTTGACGAGTCCTTCAAGAAAACCAACACTAATAATGTTTTTTAATCTAGGCATAGAAATTGCTTCCTAAAAAAAGGAATACGATTATATATTTAAGGGATAACTAGATCTAAAAAATGATAAAAGAAGAAAATCTCGATAAGTCGGCTATTATCAGGTGAGCCTATCACAATGGCCAAGAAAGCCGACGGGAAGGAAGTTTGCAAAAAAACTCGCCCGCATTTTATGATAAATGGATTGAGGCGAGGCAAAGGAAGAAAGGAGGTGAATCGCGATGAGGAAATTTTGGCCGGCGTTAATAATCTCAGGCCTAATCTTAATCGGAACCACCGGTTGCAATCTCCCCAACAAGCAATCTGAGGAGGAGCCAAAGGTGGGAGTAGAGGAGCAGGTTAAGGAAGAAGCTCCTGCACCTGCTGAACAGGCTCCAGCCCAAGAGGCTGTCCAGCCTGAGACACCTGCCGCACCAGCGGAAACCACTGCTCCAGCCGAGGAGACTCAGGCTCCAGCCGAGGGTACTCAGGCTCCAGCCGAGGAGACTCAGGCTCCAGCCGAGGGCACCCAGGCTCCAGCGGGCCAGTAATCTTAAGTATTTGTATTTTCAATAACAGATGATAATGGTCAGGTCTTGAAATGCGGTATGCTGAACTCAAGACCTGACCATGCATGAATGACAGTTTGAGTTCGCAAAAGCAATCACTACTGCAAAACAATTACTACTATTGAATTAGCAACTAACTCTAAGTAACCAACATCTGCCTTCCCCTTGACCTGATCCTACTTTCAAAATCCTTTTCCCCTCTTCTAAAAAGAGCAAGATACCTTATCATAAGCATAAACATAAGCAACCAATCATAATGAGTTATAACCTTCTAGCCAGATAATTATTTCACTTGTCTATCGTACCTCATTATGTCAAGTTATAAACCTTTACGGTCAGGCACTTAGCGTAATTGATCCGCTGCCCACTTGTGTTACGCACTTGGTGAAAAGACCACTAACAAGGCGCACAATTTTGTGCGACCACAGGAGGCCGTCCCTGCGATTGATTGGCTAATCGGCTCTGCTCTCGCACTTGGCGTGGAAACCACTTAGGGTAATTGATCTGCTGCTCACTAGTGTTACGCACTTGGCGAGGAAACCACTTATAAATCAGCTCTAAAGATGGCTAACCTCATTGACAGCAATCAACCGAAAGGGAGGCTCAGCTTCTGGCTGGCTTTCATCATACTGAAGGGTGCTGATAGAGGCAAAATCAAGCTGGAGAAGCATCTCTCCCTTGCTGAGATCGCTCCTAACTATCTGGCCCAACAGGGTCTTAATCACCCCACCGTGGGTAATGACGGCTATATTCTTTCCTTGAGCCGCCGCGCTCCTTATAATGGCTTCATATCCTTGCAGGATGCGATGGGAAAATTCAGCGATTGACTCCCCATCGGGAAAGCGAAAGTCCTCGGCCAAGCTCATCCACCTGCGGCAAAGATCAGGATCGGCTTTTTCTATTTCCTCATAGGTTAGGCCTTCCCAGCGGCCAAAATTGATTTCCCGCAAAGAACATAAGCTGATATGGCTGATATTGAGGCTTTGGGCCAGAAGTGAGGCAGGATAGTGAGCCCGATAAAGATCGCTTGAATAAACAAGGCTGATTTTCTCTCTGGACAGCCGGCTGATGAGCCTGGTTGCTTGGTCTAGGCCGATCTGGCTTAGGCCGATATCCGTCCAGCCATAAAAGCGTCGGGCCGTATGGTTGACAATCTCAGGGTGGCGAATCAGAAAAATATTTCCCATCTCGAAGATATTTCCTATCTAGGCTATCAAAAGTTAGCTCTCAAAAGGATAATCTTAATCTCAAGTCAGCTCTCAAAAGGGTAATCTCAGCCCCAGGCCGTATGGTTGACAATCTCAGGGTGGCGAATCAGAAAAATATTTCCCATCTCGAAGATATTTCCTACTAGGCTCTCAAAAGTCAGCTCTCAAAAGGGTAATCTTAATCTCAAGTCAGCTCTCAAAAGGGTAATCTCAGCCCCAGGCGGATGGAAATAGCAGCCACGATAAAGACCGAAAGTTCCGTAACCTCATTGAGCGCACCGAGAATATCTCCGCACAGCCCGCCAATCCTTGCCTCTACCCACCGAGACAGCCCGTAATTTAAGGCAAGAATAAAGCCGAGAAGTAAAAGACCCCACCAGCAGGGAAAAAGTAATAGCATGACTAGCAGGGGGAAAATCGAGGCCCAAGCAAATTGTCTCAGCGAGGTGTTGGCAAAGAAGACCTGGCCAATCCCACCCTCCCTTCTGGCATATTTCCCAGTGGCCACCAGAAAGACCATAATCCATCTGCCCAGCATCGGGGCAATCAGCAGAACGCTCCCCTTGGCTGTCTTGGGGATAGCGGCCAGAAAAGCGATCTTTAAACTCAGCAGAAAAAAAAGAGACAAGGCACCGATACTTCCGATGCAAGGATCTTTCATGATCCTAAGCACTTCTTCTTTACTTCGACCTGCATAGAGCCCCTCTACGGCATCGCAAAAGCCATCGGCATGGATTCCCCCTGAGATAGCGGTCAGAGCCAGAATGAGCAGCACATTTACTGTTGCCTGGGGCAGGAGGGTAGACAGCAGCTTATGACCGCCCCAGAGAATCAGGCCGATCAGAAAACCGACCAGCGGAAACCACGAAGTGGACCTGCCCAAGGTTTTCGCGTCCGGCAAAAGATCTGCCCGAATCCGGATCCTAGTCAAAAACTGGACTGCTACCAGTAAACCTTCCATGAACCTGAATCCAGAGCGAACACCTGAAAAGCTTTATATTCCAGAATGTTAACTCACATATTTTGTGAAAGTTAACTGATTTATTTTAAAATGCAATCAAGCATTCGCTCTGGCATAAGAATGAATCAATTCGTTAATCGACAAAATCAATTCGTTAATCGAGTATGTATAAATTTTGCCGGTTGCCCGACCGGGCAACTTTTTTTATTTACACCCCCCTCAGGTACTTGGTGGGTTTTTTTCATAAAAAGACATGTCAATAGTGAGAGAGGAGTCAAATTGCGGATAGCCCGTCTGCCACTGGGGAGCAAAATAGGAGGCCCCCTGATACAGGCTCATTCCCTGATACAGGCTTGGGAAAAGCGACTGATTCTGCCAGCTCACACCCGTTGTTGTCCAAGAAGGGGAGGCCAAGGGAGAGCTTATTCCCCAAAGGCTGACAGCTCCGACCAAGGAGGATTGATACCAGTTGGGAGAAGTCGGTGAAGAAAGGGCTTGCTGAAGGTTATATGGGATCGGCTGGTAGCCGCCGGCCGAATAAGGCAGGCTTGCCGCTGGATACGCCGAGGTGGATGGCCCGCTCGGCCCCCCTGAAGAAGAGCTTGGGGGAGCAGTCGGCTCGGTCTTTTTTAGCTTTGGAATTTTTTTGGGATCCGTCTTGTAGGTTATCGGCAGGCCGCTGTCCATCCAGGATACAGAATCATGTTCATGCTCGATCTGGTCAGTGGCTATAGCCACTTTGATCTGGGCTGCTGACTCTGCTCCTGCGGCGGGTAGCCTGCCAGGGTAGCCCTTGTAGCCGTTGTATGCATTTTGATAATTTGAGCCCTGGAATCCTCCGAAGCCACCTGAGGTGGCAGTAATATGTTTGAATTTATTGTCGATTTCATAGACCCGGCTAAATCCAAGCTCCTCCAGGCGCTTTGCCGCCGCGCCGCTGCGAATTCCGACCGCGCACATGACAATCAGAGCACGCTCTTTGCTACTGCCGAAGGTCTGCTCAACGAGAGAATCAAAATCAGGATTATTTTTGTAGATCGTCTGGCCGCGATCATCAAGACCGCCAAATAGTTTCCAGGGAATAAGATAAGCAATAGGCTCTCCCCCAGGCTCAAGGGCCGGGCTGCCTACGAAGGTGTATTCCTCAAGGGTTCTGACATCGAGCAGATCAGCCTCTCCACGGCTCAGCATGGTGTAGGCCTCCTGAGCAGTGATCGAAGTAAATGCCTCAGCCTCAGGGAGGCTTAATAAGAAGTTTAATAATATGATAGATAGGACCATAGCCAATGTAGCCATCATGGCGCCAAGAGGAAATTGTGAGTCAAAAAGCTGCTTTTTCATAAATTCCACGAACCTCTCTAGAGTTTTGTAAGATTAGTGCAAAGTTTCAATATTTTAGGCAGTTACAAAAACTGCAAATATATAGCTATTTTCTTAAAAATATAACAGCAAATATTAACATCCGTCAAGCTCAAAAAAACCGCTTCGCCAAGATATTCTCAAATATCGCAAGATGTTCTCAATAATCGGTGCTCTTGGGCGGCACTGTCCTAAAAAACTCGCTCTGGTGTAAGAAAAAGCGGCCTTGCTCACTACACATTCCAAAGGCAGCTTGCCAAAACGCCTTACCAGGCAAAATTTGCCGATTTTTCTAACTTTCCTTGTCGATAACGAACAACAGAACCTACAGAGACTTAATATTATATCAGGTTATATCAGGTTCGCTCTCTTATATATCAGACACCATAAACCCTCAAAGGGGCTTAGCTTTTATTAGGGTTATGTCTCTCAATGGTAGCTAATAAATAAGAGCGATCAGGTTATATCAGGACAATAAGGAAAGGGGGGAAATCTCTATGATTAAAACCTACTCCGGGCAAGGCGACTGCCTCTGTCTCTCAGGAGAGATAACCATAAATGAGGCCAGCGCGCTAAAAGATGCTCTCCTATCATATTTATCTTCGCAGGTGTCGCTATCCATTGATCTTCAGGGAGTTACCAAGATTGATACCTCAGGGCTTCAGCTTCTCTATGCAGCCCGCCAAACCGCCATAGGCCAAGGAAAACATCTTTCGCTGAAAAATCCCTCTCCAGCGATTTTGCAGGCAGTCAAACTGGCCGGGCTCATCTTCCAGTCTCCAGATGGATACCTCGAATCGAAGGGCTTCTTTGGGAGGGAGGAGGGGTAAGATAATGCCAAAAACCATTATGACTGTAGACGATTCCTCAAGCGTGAGACAGATGGTTCGATTTACTCTCACCGAGGAAGGCTATCAGGTTATCGAGGCAAGCAACGGTCAGGAGGCGCTGGCCAAAATGGACGCTGGTGTGGACATGGTGATTACTGATCTCAACATGCCGATCATGAACGGAATCGAATTGATAAGAGAAATCCGCAAAAGGTCTGATAGTTGCCGGTTTATCCCCATTATTATGCTCACCACCGAATCCCAGAACGAAAAAAAGATGGAGGGTAAGGCAGCCGGGGCAACAGGCTGGATTGTAAAGCCGTTTCGTCCTGATCAATTGCTTTCAGTAGTCAAAAAGGTCCTGCCATAAAAAGGCAGTGAGATAAGGAAATCAGTCATGGATAGGAGAGAAGAAAAATACGCCGATGCCTTTCGTGAGGAAGCCACAGAGCTCCTGTCTGACATGGAAGGGGTGATCCTTTCCCTAGAAGCCGATCCGCAAGATCAGGAGCTGATCAATCGCCTCTTTCGGATCATGCACACCATAAAGGGATCTGGGGCCATGTTTGGATTTCAGGAAGTCGCTGATTTTGCTCATCATCTGGAAACCATGCTGGATATGGTCAGAGCTGGCAAGCGGCCACTTACCCCTGAGCTGATCAGCCTGCTTCTGCAATCAAAAGACCTGATCCAGGTGATGCTATCCTCAGGGGAGAGCAAGCCGCAGGAAATCTCAGAGCAGAAAGAGGCGATTTTGACTAGGCTGAAAAATCTTGATAATGATCCTACTGCTAATAATCCTACTACACCATCTGCCACCTGCTCGATCAACCCACCATCTCCTGAAAAGCTAGAGTCCCCAATCAAGCAACAGGAAATAGGAGATGCGCCGCGGCCGTCCTCAAAGCAGCAGCAGAAGGCTCTGACTACCTGGCGGCTTCGGATCAGGTTAAATCCCAAGGTAATGCTAAGTGGGCTTGACCCCTTGTGCCTGCTCAGGGAGCTAGACTCAATGGGCGAGTGTGTCATCTGTGCCCAGACCGATCAGGTTCCCCAACTCGATGATATGAATCCTGAAGAGTGCTACTTTTACTGGGATGTGATTATCAATACCAAAGCAAAGAAAGAGGAACTTGAAGCCGTGTTCCTCTTCGTAGAGGATGAAAGCCAGATCAGCATTACCCAATTGGCCGATGAATCTGGCTGGGAAGTGGAGCCCAAGAGGCTCGGTGAGATTTTGGTCGAGAGGGGGGATGTAACCAAAGAGCAGGTCCAGGAGGTTTTGGCCAAGCAGAAGAGGTCAGGAGAGCTGATGGTTGAGGCCGGCCTTGTTCCTCAGAGCAAGATCGACTCAGCTTTGGCTGAGCAAAAAATGATCCAGCAACTTCGGGGCAGCCAACAAGGCGCTGAAACTATTCGGGTATCCACGAAGAAGCTGGATCGGCTCATCAACCTGGTCGGCGAGATGGTCATTACTCAGGCCCAGCTCAGCCAGACCGCAAACCGCTACCAGGATGCCGACCTTCTGACTCCGGTTGAGAATATCGAGCGGCTGACCAATGAGCTTCGCGATTGCGCTCTCAACATTAGGATGTTTCCCATAGAGAGCACGTTTAGCAAGTTTCGACGCCTGGTGCATGATCTTTCAGCCGCTCTTGGCAAGGAGGCAGAGCTGATAACTGAAGGGGGAGAAACAGAGCTCGATAAGACCGTGATCGAGCGGATCCATGATCCCCTGATTCACCTGATCCGAAACAGCCTCGATCATGGACTTGAGCCGCCTGAGGATCGGCTGAAAGCTGGCAAGCCAGCCTGTGGAACTATCCGTCTGTCAGCCAGCCAGTCCGGGGGCGAGGTCATCATTACCATCGAGGATGATGGGGCCGGTCTTAACCGGGAGAAGATTCGGGCCAAGGCGATCGAGCAGGGGCTGATCAGTGAATCGGACAATCTGACTGATTCGCAAATTTTCAACCTCATTTTCCTGCCCGGATTTTCCACAGCCAGCAAAGTAACCGACGTTTCTGGTCGGGGGGTGGGCATGGACGTGGTCAAGCGGGAGATTAGCAAATTGCGCGGCTCGGTGAACATTGAGAGTCAGCCGGGCAAGGGGACGAAAACCTCTATCCACCTTCCGCTGACCCTGGCCATTATCGAGGGGCTGTTGGTCGCGGTTGGCTCAAGCCACTATGTGATTCCCCTGACCTTTGTCCAGGAATGCGTGGAGCTGAGCAGCCAGGAGGTTGAGCGCTCTCATGGACGGCATATCATTAACCTTCGGGGTGAGATTATCCCCTATATCCGGTTGAGGGAAATTTTTGGCATCAGCCGGGGCGATGAGAAAATGCCAGCTATTGAATATGTAGTCGTAGCTATGGTTGAAGACAAAAGGATCGGCTTGGTCACCGACAGCATTATCGGAGATCATCAAGCGGTCATTAAATCACTGGGCAAGCTCTATGAGCATACGGAAGGGATTTCTGGAGCCACGATTCTGGGAGATGGCACGATTGCGCTGATTGTTGACGTCCGTCGTCTGATCGAGTGTGCCTATCGGCAGGAGAGAGAGAGTCTAGTTGGAGGTGTTTAATTTTTTTAAAAGCTGGTTTTGGACTCGCCGAAGGGATGAGAGAAAGGAGCTTGTTATGAAAATCAAGGTCGCGGCTAAGCTAGCCATCGGTTTTACCATTCCGCTGGCCAGTCTTTTGATCATTAGTCTTTGGGCCTATCTTGCTAACCTTGGCTCAGAATCTAAAGCGATTCATACCCGGGATGAAAGCGCGGTTTTTCAGCAACTTGCCCAGAATATGAAGGCAGATGTCATTCAGGTTCAGCAGTGGCTGACCGATATTTCCGCAACCCGTGGTCTTGATGGCCTGGACGATGGTCTCAAGCAGGCCGAAGAACATGCCCGCTCTTTTCTAGCTGGGCTGGATAAATTCCGACAGATGTACAGCCAGGAGAATAACCAGCAGGGGCTTGAGGATTTAAAAAAGCTAGAGGCCAGCTTCCAAAATTACTACACTCTAGGTCAGAAAATGGCTAAAGCCTATATCGAAGGAGGCCCAGCCAAGGGAAACCCAATGATGGGAGAATTCGACACCGCGGCCAGCGCCCTGTGGGATTCCCTCAATCCGCTGGTGGAAGAGCATACCGCGGAGCTTAACCAAAACATGAAGGCTATTGTTGAGTCGATTGACCGGGTAAATTGGGGGATCATCATCATCGGATGTGTCGCCTTGATCGTTACCATCCTGGCCAGTATATCCATCTCTCGGCGGATTGTCAGGCCGATCAATTACCTGCGTGATGTGGCTGAGAAATTAGCCGCGGGAGACACCTCGGTGGATATTCAGGTCAGCAGTCAGGATGAAATTGCAGATCTGGCCAGCTCGTTTCAGAAAATGGTCGATCAACTCACCGGTCTGCTTCATGAAATCGACCTGATAGCCAAGGCCGCGGTCGATGGAAAGCTTGACCTGCGGGGTGATCCCGAAAAATTTGGCGGCGACTATAGCCGGGTTATCCAGGGAATCAATCATACCCTCGATGCTATTATCAATCCCTTGAAGGTAGCCGCCGATTACGTAGCCAGAATCAGCCAAGGCGAGGTGCCGGAGGAGATCACCGCCGACTACAAGGGTGATTTCAACGAGATCAAAAATAATCTCAATACTATGATCGATCGAGTTGGGGCCCAGATTATGAATCTTACTAACATCCCAACCCCGATTATGAGTATAGACAAAGATTTTACCATAACCTATATGAATACTGCCGGAGCTAAGCTGGTAGGTCTCACTCCCAAGCAGTGCGAAGGGAAAAAGTGCTATGACCTGTTCAAGACCCCACACTGTCATACAGCCGAGTGCCGCTGTGCCCAGGCTATGCAGCAGAACGCGGTGGTAACTGGTGAGACCGTGGCTCATCCAAGGGGTCTTACCATACCCATTCAGTATACTGGTGCACCGATCAAGGACAGAAACGGCAACATCATCGGCGCCCTAGAGTATGTAACCGATATGACCGCTATCAAGCAGGCTATGGAGGATGCTCAGGAGAAGGTCAACTATCTCAACAGCATTCCCACACCGATCATGGTCGTGGACAAAGAAATGAAGGTTCGCTACATCAATCCGGCAGGTGCGACAGCCGTAGGCAGAACCCCACAGGCTTGCCTTGGGCAAAAATGCCATACCCTGTTCAATACTGGCCACTGCAATACCTCAAACTGTCAGGGGAATAAGGCTATGAGTGAGGGCAGTGTCTGCACTAGCAACACCATCGCCAAACTCCCCTCAGGCCCCCTCCCGATTCGCTACACTGGCGCAGCCCTGAAGGATGCTGAGGGAAACATTACCGGTTGTTTGGAATACGTGGTCGATATCACCGAAGAGCATCAGGCCGTAGCTGAGGTGGAGCATCTGGTTGAGGCGGCTGTAGCTGGAAAGCTAGGTGTCAGGGGAAAGCCGGAGAATTACAAGATCGAAGGCTTCAGGAATGTCATTAAGGGAATTAATGATACGATCGAGGCAATCACTGTTCCTCTGAGAGTGGCTGCCGAGTATGTGGCCAGGATTAGCCGTGGAGATATCCCTGAAAAAATAACCGAGCGGTGGATGGGAGAGTTTAATGATATTAAGGAAAATCTCAACACCCTCATTGAGTCCATGAATGAAGTTACCCAGCTTGCTCAGGAGATTGCCAATGGGAATCTCACGGTCAAGGTCAAAGAGCGCTCAGCCCAGGATAAGCTGATGCAGGCTCTGGCCACTATGGTCGTCAGACTCACCGAGGTGGTGAGCAATATTCAGGCCGCGGCGCGTCAGGTGGCTACCGGAAGCCAGGCCATGAGTGCCACCTCAGCTCAGATGTCTCAAGGGGCAAGCGAGCAGGCTGCTTCAGCCGAGGAGGTGTCGTCAGCTATGGAGGAGATGGTGGCTAATATCAAGCAGAATGCTGAAAATGCCCAGCAGACTGAGAAGATCGCCTTAAAATCCGCCGCTGACGCTAAAGAGGGCGGCAATGCGGTGGCCGAGACTGTGGCAGCCATGAAGGAGATAGCCAGCAAGATTTCGATCATCGAAGAGATCGCCCGTCAGACTAACCTCTTGGCCCTGAACGCAGCCATTGAAGCTGCTCGGGCCGGAGAGTATGGGAAGGGATTTGCAGTGGTAGCCTCTGAGGTCCGCAAGCTGGCCGAGCGAAGTCAACTTGCCGCGGCCGATATCAGCAAACTCTCCGTTACCAGCGTGGATGTGGCTGAGCGGGCAGGCAAAATGTTGGCTACCCTGGTGCCGGATATTCAGAAAACAGCCGAATTGGTGCAGGAAATCAGCGCGGCCAGCGCTGAGCAAAACAACGGGGCTGAGCAGATTAACAAGGCCATTCAGCAACTTGAGCAAGTAATTCAGCAAAATGCGGCTGCTTCCGAAGAATTGGCCTCAACTACTGAAGAGATAGCCTCACAGGCTGAAAGCTTGCAGGGCACGGTTGCTTATTTCAAGACCGAAACTAGCGGCCTGCACTCAGAAGCTGCCAAAAGTGGTGAGGAGAGCCCGCATCCAGCCTCAAAGCCTGAGTCGAAAATTCGATCTGCCAAACAGCGGCCAGCCTTGGCCGCAGCGGCTAAGCCGAAAGCCCTCCGCCAGGCGGATGGAAACGGCCATAGCCATAATGGACATCAGGAAGATCCCCTGGACAGAGAGTTTGAGATGCTATAATTGATAATAAATTAAGGGGAAAAACCCTTTTGAAAAAGGGTTTTTCCCCTTCCCCCTTTTCCTAAAACTTTAATATCTTAATATTAATGATGACTGAAGAAGAAAAATTAATCATTAATCCTAAAGATATGTCTGACCGGCTGTATGAGAAGTATAGCCAATTTATTTACTCTGAATGCGGCATCAAGCTTCCGCCGGTCAAAAAGGTGATGCTCCAGTCGCGGCTTTTAAAAAGACTCAGAGCCCTTGGCATTTCCTCATTTGAGGAATATTATGATTATCTGACCAGTGAACAAGGCAAGAGGGAAGAGCTGACTCACGCCCTTGATATGGTCAGCACTAATAAGACCGATTTTTTTAGGGAGCCGTCCCATTTTGATTTTCTCCGAGGGGTAGCACTCCCCCAGATTGCTCAGTCGCTTTGGGGAAAGCCCCGAAAGAAAATCCACCTTTGGAGCGCCGGATGCTCATCGGGTGAGGAACCCTATACCCTGGCTATGGTTCTGAGCGAATTTGTGGAAAGATATCGGGAATTCGACTACGACATCTTCAGTACCGATATCTCCCAGAGAATGCTTGACAAAGCCCAGCAGGCTATCTATAGCGACAGCGATATCATGCCGATTCCCCACTCCATGAGAGTGAAATACCTGATGAAGGGAAAAGACGCTCAGGCAGGGAAGTGGCGAGTTGTACCCCAACTTCGGGATCGAGTCCGCTTTGTTCGGCTAAATCTCATGGATGATCAATATAATTTGCCAAACTTGATGGATATTATCTTTTGCCGAAATGTGATTATCTACTTTGACCGGACGACTCAAGTTCGCCTCTTTCAAAAACTATATAACTGCCTAGTCAACGGCGGTTTTTTGTTCATCGGCCACTCCGAGACTCTTTACGGCATTAATGACCAGTTTCAATATATTCAAGCTACCATTTACCAAAAACCAAGATGAACCAAAATGTACTTGATCTGCCGACGATAAATCTATTGCCTGGGGAGTTATACATCGCTAAACAGCCATCCATCATCAGCACTCTTTTGGGGTCGTGCGTCTCCATCTGCCTGTATGCTCCAGCATTTAAGGTAGGGGCCATGTGCCATTGCCTCCTTCCCCTCTACTCAGCTAGAAGCAGCAGGGAGGAGACTTTCAAATATGTCGATCAGGCAATCCGCTATATGGTTAACAAAATGAAAGAAATGAATATCCCTCAGGATAAAATCATGGCCAAGATCTTTGGCGGGGCTGATATGCTGCTTAAACTCAATGATCATCCCTCCCTCTCGATCGGCAGACAGAATATCGAAGTAGCCAAAGCCATTCTTCAGGAGTATCGAATTCCGATTGAAAAAGAGGACACCGGAGGATCGAGCGGAAGAAAAATCTTTTTCCTCAGCTCTACCGGCAAGGTTTGGGTCAAGAGAATCTCTTCAGACCGTTTTACCGATAAGGAGCGTATCCTATGGCCAAGCGTAAGATAAAGGTAATGATTGTTGATGACTCTGCTCTGGTTCGGCAAACTCTCAGGGAAATCTTGAGTACGGATCCCGAGATCGAGGTGATTGCTATGGCTGCAGATCCCTACTTTGCTGCCCGCTACCTCAGCAAGGAGATGCCCGATGTCATTACCCTGGATGTAGAAATGCCCCGAATGGATGGGCTGACTTTCCTGCAAAAACTGATGAGCCAGCACCCTATACCGGTGGTCATGTGCTCTAGCCTTACTGAGCAGGGCTCGCAAACGGCCATGAAGGCTCTGGAGTATGGAGCGGTGGATATCATCGTCAAGCCCAGGCTGGGAACAAAGCAGTTTCTGGAAGAGGCCAAGATTCACATCTGTGATGTGATCAAGGCTGCGGCCAGAGTCAGGCCGCGGCAGATTACTCAATTAAAGGTCGAGGAAAAGCATACGGCTGATGTTATTATGCCTAAGCCAACCGGCAAGGCCCTGCCCAAGACCACGGAAAAGGTAATCGTGGTTGGGGCCTCGACCGGCGGGACCGAGGCGCTGCGCCTTTTTCTGGAAGCTATGCCGGAAAATGCGCCAGGGATTGTCATTGTGCAGCATATGCCTGAGCATTTTACAGCCGCTTTTGCCCAGAGACTGAATGGGCTGTGCCGGATAGAGGTGCGCGAGGCCCAAGATGGAGATAAGGTTATGGTAGGCCGCGCCTTAATTGCCCCAGGCAATCATCATACCCTGCTGAAGCGAAGCGGTGCCTTCTACTATGTGGAAGTAAAAGATGGTCCCCTGGTCTGCCGACATCGGCCTTCGGTGGATGTCCTGTTTCGTTCAGCGGCCAAATTCGCCGGGCCTAATGCGGTTGGGATCATCATGACCGGTATGGGTGATGATGGCGCTCGGGGGATGCTTGAGATGAAGCAGCAGGGAGCATACACCATTGCCCAGGATGAGGCCACCTGTGTAGTCTTTGGCATGCCCCAGGAAGCCATAGCCCTTGGGGGAGTGGATGAAGTGCTGCCACTTGGGGCAATAGCCTCAAGGGCATTGAGGCTGTGCGCCTAGGCTTTAAGGAGCCTGCCGAAAAAACTATGCAAGGCCGGTGCGAGCGGCATACTCATAGCCACAAGCGGCATATATTAATATAATTACGTAATTACGGCATATAATTACGGCAGTGGCCACTCCCAGTGATAGAGCAGCTTATCATCAGCTCCTGAAACACTCTGGTCGATGATATCAAGATACATTTTCCCGGTTCGTGATTCTGACTGCTGCCAAACTTCAATACCGGCTACGGTGGCATAGGCGGCCTGATCCTGAAGGCTTATCTGGATCGTCTGGCAAGGGTGCAGATAGAGAGAAACTAGGCCATCTTGGCAGATTTCACCGCTTAGGGTAAAGGTTGAATGATGCCTTATCTGCCAAAGCTGCTCAGCCTGATAATCCTGTAAATCCTTTGGCGAGGGAGAAGAGGAGGTTTCGGCTGAGGAAGAATTCTCTGCCTGATCCCAGCGGGAGAAAGCCCTTTGAAAATACCCCTTACCTTTATTATTATCCTCACCCTTTCTGCCTAAGGTGGCATTTTGAACCAGAAAGGTCAGATTCCAGGGACTGCTAGGTCCATCAAGGTTAATCTTTCCGGCTAAATCGACTTCCGTGATCGTCTGCTCATTGCCCAGGATGCGGTTAGCCATAAAATCCACAAGCCCGGTTTTGGGATCATAATTCCAGCTCAGGTCATAATCCGGCCCCTTCTCGAGAAGGCTATTTAGGAGGTTTATGGGTAGGGCAGCCTGTCGTTCATCTTTCATCAAATAATCGAGGGCAGTAGCGAAAAAGCTATCTAATCTTTGATCTATATCGGTAGGAAGATTAAAACCTTCGGCAGACAATTTGTCCAAAACAGCGTTAATCTGGTCTCTCATCCAGTGCACTGATGCCTCTTTGTCCAAGATCTGTCTGCCTGAGAGAGAAGTGCGGTTGATCCAAGCTGCTGGGGCGGCCAAAGAGTTTGAATCCGGTTGGGCATTATCAGGCTGGCGCCAGGTGAGCCTTTGCTTGAGGGAGGATAATGTCTTGCGAAGGGAGCTGCTGGCTCTAGAGTTTTCCCCACCTGAGGCAGAGGTCCGAGCGAGTCGAGACGAAAACTGACCAGCCCCGCTACTGGCTGGAAAGAAAAAGAGGGAAAACAAAAACAGCCCAATCATCATCGCTTTTTTTCTCATGGCTTCTCTCCTTGTAGTGTCTGGTTTTTAGATGGCTGATTGCGGAACATTTAATAATTGCGGAACATTTTAATATTTAATAAACAAGCTTTCCTGTTGGGAAAACTCTTATTTTACAGTTTGATAAACCTTTTTTCAGGCTGCCGAATGATTTTGTGGAAGAATAATCTAGCTATGAAAACATAAATTGTTCGGCAGTTTCATGATTTATCTACTACGGGCAAGATACGAAGTAGCGACAGGAAAGCAGCGATAAAGTACATATCAAGAGATGCTGGCTCGCAAAAAGAAAGAGAGCGCGGGCTAAGTTAATATATCTTATTATTTTTATTATTTAATTTTTAATTTTTATTCGATACCCAAAATAGGGGCTGTAATCGAGAGGGCGAAGCTATGGCTGAAAGCTAGGGTAAAAGAGCAGCGCGATGGCTTATGATTCTAAGAAGTATAGTTTGCCATAAATTATCAGGATCACACACAACACTCTAAAGTTAAGGAAAAAGAGAAGAAACTGACAGGCTATGAATCCAAAAGAGAAAAATGATACCATTGATTATTTAGCTCTTATTAAACGCCGCAAAAAGTATATCCTCATACCATTTGTGAGCATTTTTTTGACCTTCACCATTCTGGCTTTTGCTCTTCCACCTATTTATAAGTCAAGCTGCACCATTCTCATTGAAGGGCAGCAGGTTCCCCCAGACTTCATCCGCAGCACGGTCAACTCATTTGCCGAGCAGACCATACAGTTAATCACTCAGCAGATCCAGAGCCGAAGCAAACTTCTTGAAATTATCAATCAGTTGAATCTCTATGCTGATCTTCGAAACAAGAAAACTATTGAGGAAATCATCGAAGAGATGAGGAGTTCTATCCAGCTCAAGATGATCAGCACCAAGATGTCTGGCAATCAAAATGACAAGTCAACCAGTGCCACAATAGCCTTCAGCCTATCTTTTGAGGGCAAGGATCCTGAAAAAGTTCAGAAGGTTACCGATCTTCTCGCCTCTCTTTATCTGGAAGAGAATCTAAAGACCAGAGAGAGAAGGGCCAAGACCACCTCTGAATTCATTGAGGCTGAGCTGAAAAATCTGAATGAAAGCATTACTCAACTGGAAACCAAGATCGCTCAGTTCAAGGAAAAGCACTTTCTTGATCTTCCCGAAATGAGGCAAACTAACCTACAGATGGTTCAGAGCCTAGAGCGCGAGTTAGCCAATGTGCAGCAGCAGATAGAGAATGTCGAAAGTCGTAGGGTCTATCTCGAAGGGCTTTTGTCTACGGTTGAGCCCTATCTGTCTAAAGATGGAAAAGCCTCATCTGAGAACACCTCTTTAGCCAAACAGAAGCTGATCGCTCTCTATACTGATTACCTGGCCATGGAAGGGTCTCTTTCGGAAAAGCATCCTGATATGATCAGGATCAAAAAACAGATCAAATCGCTGGAGCAGGAGGTCAGCTTTAAGGACGCCCTTGAGGTCAAGCAGCAAAAGCTTCGGGAGTTGAAGGCTGAGTTGGCTGCCAAGAAGGCTGTATTTTCAGCCGGGCATAAGGATGTAGTGATGCTGACCAAGACGATTGAACACCTTGAGAATGATATTGCTCAAATGACTAAAGAGGAGCCTGTTACTCGCAGAATAATTGAAGGGATAATTGAAGCACCACGCAATCCAGCCTATGTCAATATTACTACCCAAATCGAGACTGCCCGCTTGGAGCTTGAGTCGCTGAAAAAGAATAGAATCGCTCTGCAGGAGAAGATCATGGAGTATCAGAAGCGACTTGAGATGGCGCCGCAGGTTGAGCTTGAATATAAGCTGCTCACCCGCGACTACGACAATGCTCGCAGCCGATATCAAGAGACCTTGAATAAGCTTATGGAAGCGAGGACCTCAGAGGCCCTGGAAAAAAATCAGAAAGCAGAGCGGCTTACCATCCTGGACCCTGCCTTTTACCCAGAAAAGCCGTATAAGCCGAATAGACTGGCCATTGTGCTAATTGGGTTTGTTCTGGCTCTGGGAGCTGGGGTCGGATGTGCTTCCATCAGGGAGTATACGGACCGGGCCATTTACTCTGAGGCAGCTCTTGCGGCCATAAGTCGAAAGCCCACCCTGGCTGTAATTTCCTTTATGGAGATTGCGGCGGATAAGGGAAAGAGGTTGGCGAAAAGCACAGTAGTAGCCATTGTGTTCCTGATCGCTGCTCTCATTGGTGCCCTGATGATCCATCTGTTTGTCATCCGGCTTGATATCCTGTGGTTTAAGGCCTTGCGATACGGATCACGCTTGATTTCAATAATATTTTAATCTCCTAAGCCTCTATTTCTCTATTTATTGTCAAGCCTGTATTTATTGTCGAGAAGTTATTGTCGAGAAGGAAGGGGATATGACCAAGATCGAACAAACTCTGGAAGAGATGGTTAAGGCAGAGACAGAGGCTAAGCCTTTTAACCCTGCGGCCAGCCATCCCTCTGATGATGAGAAGATCGGCATCTCGATCAGATATAAGCATACCAAAATCATGGAGGTAAGCGAGGCTACGCTCCTGAAAAACAGACTGCTGGCTTTTTTTGACCACACGCCCACTGCCGAGCAGTACAAGATATTAAAAACAACACTTTTGCAAAGGACAGCTCAGGCAGGTATGAATACCCTGATGGTTACCAGCACCCTCGAGGGCGAGGGCAAGAGCGTTACGGCGGCTAATCTGGCTATTAGCCTGGCTAAAGAACTCCATCAGACGGTTTTGCTGATCGATGCCGACTTGCGAAGACCATCGGTGCATACCCTTTTTGGTTTGCATCCTTCGGCCGGCTTATCCGATTATCTGCTTAACCAAAAGTCAGTGGCCGATCTCCTTATTACCCCCGGTATTGATAAATTGACGATTCTGCCCGGCAACAAAAGGCTCATCAACTCTACCGAGATCATGGGCTCTCTCAGAATGAGGGAGCTGGTAAGGGAGGTCAAGCATCGCTATCAGGACCGCTACATTATCTTTGACTCTCCTCCTGTCCTTGGTTGTGCTGATCCACTGATTTTGGCCGAATATGTTGATGGGATTATCTTTGTTGTTGAGTATGGGAAGACCCAGCAGCCTCAGATTGAAAAAGCTTTGCATATCCTCCAGGGGAAAAACGTCATTGGGATGGTTTTAAATAAATATCCCCGGGTGAAAGAACATAACTATTATTATTAATAACATAACTATTATTATTAAAAATATAACCTACTATTATTAAAAGAATAACTATTATTTTTAATTTTATTAGAAAACTAAGAATTATTAGCGAGAGACTCATGAGAAGAAGATCAACAATTCGTAACTCCAACAGCCAGTCTGAGAGCATTAGTAGCGGAAAAAGGCTTTTATTATCCAGCACGATTACGATGATGATATCACTATGTGTTATAATTATGCTTTTTTCTTCCTTCATTGAGGCTGAAACCATTCAATCAAATTCTCTCCAAAAGGGACAGGAGCCCAAGTCGGCCCAACAGCGCCGACCGCAGGATGATAATTACCGAATTGGCCCCGAGGATGTACTATTCATTTCGGTCTGGAGGAACGACCAGTTGAGTCGAGAGGTCGTGGTCAGACCCGATGGTAAGATTTCATTTCCCCTGCTGGATGATTTACCGGTAGCTGGATTGACCCCCTTGCAGGTAAAGGAAATAGTTACTAAAAAGCTTGCCCAGTTTGTTGAGGACCCTGAAGTAACTGTAATTTTGCAGGCCATTAATAGTTACAAGGTATACATTTCGGGAAACCCCAGTCTGGCTGGGGTGGTTAACCTAAGGAGAAAGACCAATTTGTTTCAGCTTCTGGCTATGATTGAAGAGAAGAAGGCCTTGAGCGAAGCTGTTGATCTTAAAAAAGCCTACATCTTGAGGGGAGGAAATCGGCTTTCAGTTGATTTTGAAAAATTATTAGAAGAAGGAGATGTAACTCAAAATATTGAAATTCTTCCTGATGACATGATCTATTTGCCTGATAATTTCGACCAGCGGATTACGGTTATTGGGGAAGTAGCCACTCCCAGGGTGATTCCGTTTCAGAGGGGAATCAGGGTGCTCGATGCTGTACTCATGGCCGGAGGGCCGACTGAGGATGCGGATTTGAATGATACGAAAATCGTCAGACCAAAACCAGGTGAAGAAGAAAAGACTGAAACCATTAGGGTAAAATTGAAAGATGTCATAAAGAAGGGCAAGTTGCAGTATAACCTGACGCTACAGCCAAAGGATACGATCATAATCCCAGCCAGTGTTTTTTAACCTGCCTGTCATTAAATGTATGGACTTTTATTGCCTCAAAATAGTTAAATTTTATACTTCCCTCATTGTGCTCCTTTCGGCAACTCTTTTTATGTCTGTGCCGATCGGATCGACAGAAGGCTCAAGGGTAGATAGTAAAAAAGATGATCATCTTGTGGCCGAAGCTACCACAGCCAGAGGATATGATAGCAATATATTTTTAACCAAAAAAGATCAAAAAGGCGCCTCGATGACCATCATCCGCCCACGGCTATCTTTGGCCTTGGAGCCAAAAGGTGCGCTCTTTCTCAATCTGAAGTATGAGGGTTATTTTAAATTTTATGATCGTGATGAGTATTCCAAAGAAAATCAACAGGATCAAACTGCCTCATGGGACCTTGGCTTCAAGCCAAGCCGAAAATTGCGCTTTGGAGTAAGGGGGGAGGATGTAGTCGGCTCGGTAAAGCGCGATGAGCGGCAGAATTTACTCAGGAGCAATGGCAATGTGGTCAAATTTAATAACCTGCTCACTACCCTTTACCTGGAGCAGGGAATTGGTGAGAGGTGGAATATTGATCTCTCCTGGACCGATACCGAAAGAGACTACAGTCACCAAGATAGTAAGGATTATGAGGACAGCAAAAGTCAGCGGACAGATGCAGCCCTTGAGTATAAGCTGAAAAAGAGTTTTTCCCTTAGAGCAGGATATCGGCAGACCGCAGTCGACTTTCAGGAGACAACCTCAGACTATGGGGAGCAGGAAGGCTACGGTGGCTTTAGCTGGGAGGTAAAATCAGGGCTAAAGGTAAGCTATCTCTATGGTCAGGCTTGGCAGGAGTATGACTTTGGCGGACAAGACCAGAAGAAGGACCACTCAACCACTGATGCCCGCCTTGATCTTTCTCTTGGCCAAGGGACGACTATTAACGCTTCATACCTCAGGTCATCTAACTACATTTCTCTTTGGGACAACCAAAATAGCTCGTATATCTCTGACTCGATCTCAGTAAATGTCAGGCATAATCTGTTTGACCACAAGGTAAATCTGCTCTTGAGCGGAAGATACACGGTCTGTGAATTTGACTTGATTGAGAGAAAAGACAGGCTCTGGGCTGAAGATGTGCGGCTGGCCTGGCAGGTATTAAAGCCACTGCTGTTGATCCTGGATGGTAATTTTACCAAATCCCAGTATACCTATGATCTTAGCAGCAGGCAGGAATATCGAACCGATAGATCATGGAGCATGAGAGCTGGCCTGGATTGGAAAATTTTCAACTCCCTTCTGCTCTCCCTGAGCGATAGGTATACCTTGTTTAAATATCGTACGGAATATCAAGATAATCCTGACGACCTCACCCTTAGGAAAGATGGCTACTACGAAGCAAGTAGCCGCCTGGCCTATAGTCTCAACAAAAGGATTGGCTTTGAGCTCCTGTATCAGTATCTGGAAAATAGATCGCAAGATCAGCGAACCCATAAGAATCTGGAAGATAAAGAATATATCGACCACAGGTACAGTGCTGGTCTGAGGATAAGCTTTTAAGTAATATTGATTAAAATAATAGTTTGACTTTAATAATACAATGCACTAATATATAACTAATGTGAGTCTTGAACGAGTATAGATATAGTTAAATGAGTGTAGATATATCTAAATGAGTATAGATATAGTTATATAGGAGTTTGATATAACTGAAATAAATAAAATAAAATCAAGTACAAACATAAACCCTCTCTAAGGCAACATGATTTTTTAACTTATAAATGAGCTATGCTTTTGTAATTTTTCTCCGAACCCTTGATTTTACTGGATTTACTACTAAAGTAACTTTCAAGGATTTCAAGATGTTAAGAAATTTCTGCAAAAGTGTAGTGAATGAGGCTAAAAAATGTATGCCAGAAAAATATTTATCCCAAAAAATCAAAAACTAAGCCTCCTGGTCCTTGTCGCTCTTTTGTTATCCGTCGCTCCTGCGGCTATAAATCTCTCCTTTGCCACTCAGGAGGTTAGCCAAATTTCACCCTTTGGCCTCTATCCGAGCCATGGTGATTGCTTTCTGTACCTTGCTGAGGGTGGCTGCGCCATGCTAGCGGCCAGCGAAGTATGCGACCTGCCTAATTATTCAGCCGCAAGTTTTAGCATTGAGGCCATCGTGGATATCAGGGCGTATCAGACAGGGGGCAGATGGGCTTCCATCCTGTCGAAAACCAATCAGCGCGGGTTATACGACAGCAGGTATGCTGGCTGGGCTTTAGGGTTTGGCAATCAGCACCTGATCCAGGATAAATATGAAATTTATGGCAAGGTAGGAGATGGGGAAGAGGATGTGCGCGTCTCCTCTACTGCTCGCGGAGCAGTTCATATCGTCATGAGCTGGAATTATGAGAGCAGGGAGCTAAAATTATATGTTAATGGTAATTTGGCCGACTCAAAGCGAAAGCCTGACCTTAATCCAGCCATGATCGATACTAACTATGATCTTATGATGGGAAGCCTGCTCCAAGAGCTAAAGCGCAATATTATCATGGTGCGGTGGTGGAGGGAGGAGTTGTCAGCCGAAAAGGTGCGTCTTTTGGCTGATAACTGGTTGAAGAATTTAGATCCGCGGGTGCCGGCCAACCTTAACAAAACCCATCTTCATTCAGAATGGCTCATGAACCAGGAGTGTGCCTCTGATGGATCAGTGGGAAGCGGCTGGCTGAGGGACAGCCAAGGCCGTAATAACCTGCGACTTGTGGGGCAAGCCTCCCTCAGGATATCTTCTGGGGAGCCGCTATCTTTGATCTATCCTGAACATGGCCAAGAAGGGGTCAATCGACTGCTGACCTTGAAAGTCCAAGGTGGAGATTCACTCCTGGGGTATGGGGTGGTGCATCCTCTTTCATATTACTTTCAAATTGATACCACTGCTGAATTTAATTCTGGCAATTTGATCGAATCAGGTTGGATCCCCTGCTATGGCGAGTATACCGTCATCCTTAAGCCTAAGACCAAATATTACTGGCGGGTAAAAGTTAGGGATATGGCCAAGAAGAGCTCAGGCTACAGCCAGATTCGTTCATTCACCACTGAGCCAGTTTCAACCTGGTATGTGCGGCCACAAGGAGGCAGCTACGGCAACGAAGACGGCACAAGCTATGCCAATGCCTGGGATGGCCTCCAAAACATAGTCTGGGGGGAAGCTGGGGTTGAGCCGGGCGATACCCTCTATATTTGCGGGCTCCATGTTCACACCGTGATTGACAGGGATTTTATCGGAACTCAGGCAGACATTTATCTCATCTCCTATCCCATCTCCGGGGCAAACGAATCAGCCCGGATTATCATTCGGGGTGATTATCCAGATGATCCTGGCATCGTCTGGGGCGCTTATCGGATTAGCCATGAGAGCTGGACCTATCAGGGTAATGGCGTCTGGAGCATTCGTCTGCCTGCAAGTTCTTATGGAGATTGGTATTTTCAGGATATTGGAAAACCATCGAGCGGAGCTTTTGTGCTTCTCGCGAAAGAAAGTAGCATTCAGGGCGTAAAAAATCATCCTGGCTCTCACTATTGTGATAATTACCAGCAGACAGGCTCTATGCTCTATGTCAAATGTACGGATTCGGGGAATCCGACCGGCAGGATCTATGGAGACCGATGGGGATATAAGTTCAAATTGTCTGACGCATCATATATCACCTTCTTGAATCTGAAATTTTATAATACAAGTTGGAGTGGTGGAGCATCTCATATCCGCTGGGAGGGATGCACTATCGCCTATGGGGAGCATTCGCTCCTGTCTTTCCGTGACGGCCAAGACTACATGGAGGTCATAAACTGCGATCTGTCATGGGCGTCGAACGGAATCTACAACATCAGCACCACGAACAATGCTCCAAGTTACTATCGGTATAAAGGGAATTATATCCACGATATCGGGGTTCGTCCCATAAACTACAATAGCGATGCCCACGCCATTGGAATCCAGGGCGGACATGATGGTGTGATCGAAGACAATATCATTAAAAACTGCGGCACAGGGCCACTACTCTATGCCTTTACCTCACAGGAGCTCAAAAACACCATTGTGAGACGAAATTTTATCACAGATCTTCATACCCTTGGAGGAGCCAATGGGTTTGGTGTCTCAACTATGTGCAACAACAATTCACTATCTGATAAAAGTGGAAATAAATTCTACCACAACATTGTCATCAATTCACCAGTCGCCTACAGATTCCAGTTCGAGCAGGAGCAGAAGGTTTTCAATAACGTCGCCTGCAACTGTGAAACTGCTCTCGAATCTGGTCGAAACTTTAACGGGCTCGGTGCTTGGGTAAATCTGAAGAATAACATTTTCTTCGGCTCGAAAAAGTATCATATCAGGTGGTATAGCGGAGCAAATAATTTTGTTATCAACTCTGACTATAACCTATATTATCCAAATATGGAAGCGATGTTTAAGCTCGGTCCCAAAGAGCTTACCCTCAGTCAGTGGAAGGCCCTTTCTCTGCCTCGCTGCTTGTTCGATGCTCATTCAATTGGAGAAAATCCTTTGTTTGTCAATGCCTCTTTGGAATACTCTAATTCTTCTGATTTTACCTTACAGCCTCAATCGAAAGCCATCAATGCAGGGGTAGATCAGATGTTCCCCATGTTGAAAAAATAATGTTGAAAATATAAAGGGGAGGAGAGAAAATAAAGAGAGAAGAAAGTT